>CAWZYW010000032.1:0-11160 GCA_963966255.1 uncultured Salinispira sp.
ATTCGAATCCGAAGCCCTCACACGGAGCGATCTGCAGAAATACATCCAGATGAGCCGGCAGGCCATGGATTTGACCGCTTCCAACCTTGAGAGGGCCGCGAAGCTGGTGAACGCGTTCAAAGTGCTGTCTTCCAATCCCGACGGACAAGAGATAAGCAGTTTTGATCTTCACGACGTTCTGTCCAAGCTGATATTTACTTTCACGGCCCGCCTTCAGGGCGGAGGGCTGACCCTGGAAACCGATGTACCGGAAAACCTGACGGTCCACGGATATCAGGCCGCCGTCGTCCAGATTATCACAATACTGATCATGAACTCGCTGCAGCATGCTTTTCCCGATGGCCCGGGGGGAAATATCCGGATCGCGGCAGGCGAAGAAGGCGGGATGATCAGGCTTGTCTACCAGGATGACGGGAAGGGGCTCAGCGAAGAAGAACTTCAGCGAATTTTCGAACCTTTTTTCACCACCGGAAGGTCAAAGGGCAGCCTCGGCCTGGGCATGTCGGAGTTGTACAACCTGGTACATCATCTTCTGAGAGGAGAAGTCCGGGTCACTGGTGAAACCGGGGTTGGAATGATGTGCGAAATCAGCTTTCCATCGAATGCATCTCATCCGCAGAAAACGAATTGATCCGAATGGCAGGTTTAACCTTATATAGCGGCAATATTGGATATAATAATAGTTCATGGCTGAGAATGTTGATCCCCGATTCGAAGAAACAGATGAACTGATAGGCGAAGAGAGCATCGAATCGGTGGAAATTGACGGTCTCGTCGATCCGGGTACCGTTTCCGACCGGCATAAATTTCGTCAGCGCCGGAAACCGCAAAAACGCGGACTGGTAAAGAAACGCGCCGGCGGAGGGTGGGCCGGACGATTAATGCGCCTGGCCATGATGCCTTTGCTGCTCTTCCCGCCGCTGATCAGTTATTCGTTCGACCGGCCCGTCCTTCCGGAAGGGTTTATCCCGGATTCACAGGTTAAGTCCCTCAGGCAGCATTTCGATTATGGATTCATCGAATACGAGCCGTTTTACGTGGAAGGCTATGACTGGAGTTCGGACATTGAGATCGATCCCTCGGATGCTTCCTTTTTGAGAACGTTGACCTATGGCACCATTGCCGCCCTGGACCCGGAAGCCCGGGAAGCGCTGAGACAGAGAGTCATCGCCCATGGGCAGTGGGTAGTCAATGATGCTGAGTATCTCCGCTATCGGGAACTGATTCAGGCATATGCCCGCGGGGAGGCGGTCCCCGAGGGGATTAAAGGCGCGACGCGGACATGGGAGGGGGAGGAGTACTTCCAGCTATTCGGCGAATCGGGGGAAATGACCTGGCGGCCGAACGGAAAGTACCCGCAGTTCCAATGGTATCCGGCGGATTCCGCCATCAGCTATTATACGATATTTGAATCTGGGGGAATCGCGATGATTTACTCCCGGCCGATACGAATCGATATTCCAGCCCGTTATCTCCGGGGATCTTTTAAGAACCGTGGCATATTGGAAGTATACAACGGTCAAGATCTTTCAGAATCGGATCGCATGCTAGCGATCTCTCCCGGAGGGGCGCGGCAGGTATCTGACTATGCGTTTGATGACGGAAAGTCCAGCAGCGTCCTGCGCAGCGTCGGTTTTGAATCGGGGCTGGAAATCGAAGGGCTGGGCAGCCCGCGGATCAGTTCGGAGATTGATCCCCGCTGGCCCGAGGGTTATGTCCGGCGCAGCATCGGTGGATTCAATTTCCTGGTCTCCGGGGATCAGCAGTGGATTCTTGACCGCATAGACATCGATGCGATATCCCGGGTCAGGGCGTACATGGGCGGATATTTCGAACCCTGGGCCTTTGACGGGGCGATTATCATCATACCACCGGATTTGGAATCCTACTCCCGGCTGTACTTCGACGAGGGCGGGACATTCAACTGGTATCCGGCTGGCTATGCCGGCGGTGAACGCATTGTGTACTGGCCGCTGTCGGTTCCGATGTCCCGCAGCGAAGAAGGGCAGGCATATGTCTGGGGGGAGGACTTCTTCCTCACGGTGGTCCACGAGCTGGTCCACCTCGGCGTCGGCCGGATGACCGGGCTGTACTCGTATGTTCCCGTATGGCTCAACGAGGGCCTGGCGGTATATATCGAAACCCGGTACTCGGATTATATGCGGGATTATTGGGACACCACCTGGGCCGGATATCTGGCCCTGGGGCGCTCCCTTCCCTGGGATGATATCGCAAGCCGGGGCACCGCCAGCTACCGGATTGCCGAAGCGCGTCTCCACTATGCGCAGAGTTATGCCATGGTCGAATACCTGGTTCTAAAGTTCGGAATTGAGAAGGTTATGACCTATGTGGCCAGCTATGGCAACTATTCCGGATTGGAAACATCTGACCTGCCTGAACGGGATTTTAAGCAACGATTTTCACGGGTCTTCGGTCAAAGCTGGGGTGATGCCCTCAGAGGCTTTGAACGCCAGGTAAATACGTCCCCACAAGATTCATGACCCTTGAAGAAATCATCGACAGCTTTACAATGAGATAGAATGAGAACACGACGGAATCACATGGAGACAATTATGATAATACCCAGACGATCAATCCAGGCCCTTGCGCTGGCGGCTGTCCTGATCTTCCTTCTCGGAGCATGCTCAACTGCGCCGGATGGTCCAGGGGAGACGGTTTCTGATGAAGGGGTGCCATCTGAATCACAAGCTGCCGAAACCGAGGGCTTGACCCCGCCGCAGCCCTGGCAGTTGCCGTACCCGGCGCTGTTCTGGCAGGAACCGGTACCCGGCCAGACCTTCTACAGCGAAACCGATGGATTGATCACTGCGGTGGAGACCGAACCCGACGGACGCTTCCGGGTGGTGGTGGCCAGCGAATTGAGCTATTTCAACAGTGATGGCGTCCGCAACGAGGGTTACGAGCTGGTCATGGGCGGGCTGGGCAGCGTGAGTGCCGAGCCGGGACCGGTAAAACGCGGAGATGCCATCGGCACCTTTTCGGATCGGGTGTACATCAGCGCCCGCACCGCTGCGCTCAACGATTTCCTTCTGCGCATGTCCGGCTCCCATGCGTTCCACGATGGTCATTGGTACGCCCTGCCGAATTGGTTCATCCCCAGCTATACCCAATGGCTGAGCTTCCGCCCGGTGGATGATTTTCAGTCGGCGGCGGCAGACTTCCTGAGCCGATGGAGGAGGGAAGATGATATCTCCGATTCGGGTTTCACCATTCACTATTTCCCGGAATACGATCGGATCCGGGTTCCATTCGTACTCGAAGAGTATCCCCAGCTCATCGCTCCACGGGAATCAATCAGCGTGACCGAGCAGCAGCTGCTCGGCCGCAGCGGCCTTATCGCCAGCGCCGTACCCGTAGCACTGGAAGATGAGGAATACGATGCCCTGCTGCTCTGGCAGGGCGGATTTATCGAGTATCTCCGTGACGAGTACACCCTGGGCGAGACCACCTGGCTGTATTTGAGCCTGTATACCATCGATCACGATCGTAAACAGGTGCTCGCCTTCGTCCGGGACTTCGCGCCGTACCCTGACGAGGAGATCATCGAAGAACGCCGGGCGGATCTGCTCGGCGGGAACTGAGATCGCCGGGACATTTTACTTTGACAGCTGAGGTAAACGGGTTTAGGCTCTCTATAGTATAAACGCGCCCGACGGCAATAACTGGGATCGTCGTGCGTTCAAGACATATTCCCATGACATTTCAGGAGGTTCTGTACTTATGGCAGAAAAACAGGTGTATTTTTTTGGTGGAGGGCAGGCCGAGGGATCTGCGAAGATGAAAGAATTCCTCGGCGGTAAAGGGGCGAATCTGGCGGAGATGACCAGTCTCGGAGTTCCCGTACCTCCGGGTTTTACCATCAGCGCGGAAATGTGCGACGCATACTATCAGAACGGCAGGAAGAATTCGCCGGAACTGATCAAGGAGGTGGAAGAGCATCTTCATCGGCTGGAATCCACCGTCGGCAAGAAGCTCGGCGACAAGGACTCCCCCCTTCTGGTATCGGTGCGCTCCGGAGCAGCCGTATCCATGCCCGGTATGATGGATACCATCCTGAACCTCGGTCTCAATGACGAAGCGGTTCTCGGTCTGGCCAAGAGCACGAACAACGAGCGCCTCGCATGGGATTCCTACCGGCGTTTTGTCAATATGTACGGCAACGTTGTGAAGGAAATCCCCCACGAGGATTTCGAGAAAGAGATGGACAAGGTCAAATATAAAAAGGGCGTCGAAGAGGATCTTGATCTCGATGTTGCCGACCTGAAAGAAGTAGTAAAGCTGTACAAGGCCCTGTATAAGAAACATACCCACGAGGACTTTCCCCAGGATCCCACCGATCAGATGTGGCAGGCCATCAATGCGGTGTTCGGTTCCTGGCAAAACACCAAGGCCATCAAGTACCGGGAAATCAACGGCATCAAGAATCTCAAGGGAACCGCGGTGAACATCGTGGCCATGGTATTCGGTAACTTCGGCGATGATTCGGGCACCGGCGTGTGTTTCTCCCGGGATCCCTCCACCGGCGAAAAGGTGTTCTACGGTGAGTACCTGATGAATGCCCAGGGAGAAGACGTGGTAGCCGGTATCCGGACTCCCCAGAAACTGTCCCAGCTCGAAGAAAAGAATCCGACCATCTATAAGCAACTCGTCGATGTGAAAGACCGCCTGGAAAAACACTACCGCGACATGCAGGATATGGAGTTCACCATTCAGGAGGGCAACCTCTATCTGCTGCAGACCCGAAATGGAAAGCGCACCGGCGCCGCGGCCATCAAGGTGGCTGTGGACATGGTCTCCGAAGGCTTGATCACCAAGGAAGAAGCCCTGGACCGGGTTACTCCCTTGCAGTTGGAGCAGGTTTTCCATCCGGCCATCAATCCCGCCGAGAAGAAAAAAGTGAAGGCCGTGGCCAAGGGTCTGAACGCCAGCCCCGGAGCCGCCACTGGCCAGATCGTGTTCTCCGCCGACGAGGCGGAAGAATGGCATGCCAAGGGCAAAAAAGTTCTCCTGGTACGCCCCGAAACCAGCCCCGAAGATATCGGCGGCATGAACGTTGCCGAGGGTATTCTCACCAGCACCGGGGGCATGACCAGCCACGCCGCGGTTGTTGCCCGCGGTATGGGCACGCCCTGTATCGCCGGCTGTAAGGAAGCCCAGATCGTCGGCAAGAAGATGGTTATCGCCGGAAAAGAGTACCATGAAGGCGATTTCATCACCCTCGACGGTGCTACCGGAGAGGTATTCGAAGGGCAGCTCGAACTGCAAGAGCCCGAAGTAAAGGGCGAACTGACCACCTTCCTGAGCTGGGCCGACGAGGTCCGGGTGAACAGTTTCCGGGCGGCCAAGGGCATGAAGGGCTTCGGCATCAGGACCAACGCCGACACCCCCGCAGACTCAAAGCGTGCCCGGGACTTCGGCGCCGAAGGCATCGGCCTGTGCCGCACCGAGCACATGTTCTTCGAAGAAGACAAGATCCGTATTTTCCGTGAAATGATCGTGGCTACCGACAAGGAAGCCCGCCAGAAAGCCCTGGACAAGCTGCTGCCCCTGCAGCAGAAGGACTTCGAGGGCATTTTCGAAGCCATGAACGGCTTTCCGGTTACTATCCGGCTTCTTGACCCCCCGCTTCATGAATTCGTGCCCAAGGAAGATGCCCAGATCGCAGAACTGGCGAAGATCGCCGGCATTTCCGCCCAGGCCCTGAAAAACAAGATCCGCAGCCTCCACGAAGAGAACCCCATGCTTGGACCCCGCGGCGTACGTCTCGGTATTACCTTCCCGGAAATTTACCGGATGCAGGCCGAAGCCATTATGCGGGCCGCCTGCGAGGTGTCTCTCAAGGGCGTGCAGGTTTATCCCGAGATTATGATTCCCCTGGTGGGCCACGTCCGCGAACTGGAAATCATGCGCGGTCATGTCGAAGAAGTGGCAAAGGCGGTGCTTCAGGAGACCAAGGCGAATATCGACTACAAGGTCGGAACTATGATCGAAGTTCCCCGGGCTACCCTGGTGGCTGACGAACTGGCCAAGCACGCCGATTTCTTCAGCTTCGGCACCAATGACCTGACCCAGATGACCTACGGTTTCAGCCGGGATGACGTGGGATCCTTCGTGCCCCAGTACATCCAGGAAGGCATTCTTGAGGACGATCCGTTTGCCAAACTGGATCAGGAAGGTATCGGCCAGCTGGTCGAATTGGGTATCAGCAAGGGCCGGGCAACCAATAAACACCTCAAGATCGGTATCTGCGGTGAGCACGGTGGTGAGCCCAGTTCCATCGACTTCTGTTACCGGGCGGGAATGAACTACGTGAGCTGTTCTCCCTTCCGGGTGCCGGTGGCCCGCCTCGCCGCGGCCCAGGCAGTGCTGCACAATACCAAGTAACACAGGATCAGAGTATTTGCTTTTCGACGGCGGGGCCCATGCCCCGCCGTTTTTTTGTCCAGTGCTCCGAAAACAGCTGATTTTTTCCGGTTAACTCTTTGCTAAGCCGCAGTATGTGCAATCTCCGGTACCCTGCATTAGAATTAGGACGTGAAGATTTTTCGCTATTCAATGCTCCTTCTCTTCTTTATTGCGATTCCTGTTTGGTTGAATTCCCAGGTGCCATTGATTTCTGTTCTCGATGTCGACCGGGGATTGCCGCAGAATAGCGTGCTGAGTTTTTATCAGGAACCGGGCTCGGTACTCTGGATTGGAACTCAAGTGGGGATTTCCCGATGGGACGGGACTCATCTCGTCAATTATCCCCGCCCTGATGATAACGCGGATATCAGTTTTGCCGAAAAACTCCGCCGGGGCCCAGGTGATTTGCTATGGATTCTATCCCGTGGACAGGGCCTGCGCGCTCTCGAGCTGAAGAGCGATGGTTTCCTGGGGGTCGCCCTGGATGGGCTTCCCCTCGGAGAGCAAGTCCTCGACTTCGAAGCCCATCCCCAACGCGATGAACTTTTGGTTCTCGGTTCATCGGGACGCGTATACATCTGGAATTTTATCGACGGTGAACTCACCGCGTATACCCGGATTGATCGGCAGGAGTCCGGGCAAATCCACCTGGCTGACGGGAAGTTTTACATCGAATCAGCATCACGGGTTCTAATACTGGACCTCGATTACCAGCCCTTTGCGGGAGGTTACTCTGCGGTATTTCCCAAACTTCCGGACGATCCGGGAATCCGACTGGTCGGAGGCGGCCTTGAGGCTCCGCTGATCTTCTCGGATAATCGGGTGCTTTGGATAGTCGATGATCAGAGGCCGGCGCAACCGGAGATTCCGCTGCCCGAAGCGGAATCTGAATTGCCTCAGGGCCGGGTCGTCGAACAGGCCGAGCTCGATGCTAAAGGCCGAGTTTGGATTCGTTTCCTGGATAAATCACTTCTGGTCCTGGATGAAAACGGAGTGACTGTGGAGGTAGTCCATAGCTTTGTTGACGGTGGACCGGAAAGCGTCAACGCACTCTATTCTACGGATGACGGTCAGGTGCTTGTAGGAAGTTTCGCCCGGGGCCTGTTTTACCATAATCCCTGGCAGCGCACGTTTCGATCATGGAATCGGGAGCTCAGTGAAACTCATCCGGAGTTTTCAAATCTCGGAAGGGATATCATGGCCATCTCTCCGGGAGAAGGCGGTGAAATCTGGGTTGCCAGCACCGACGGTGGGGTCGCCAGGCTTGATTCCCGCGGTCGATTGATCCGCCGCTACGGTCCGGATAACGGAGGTCTGGGGACCGATCTCGTTAAGCATCTTTCCCGTGATGCAGGCGGCAACATCTGGGTGAGCACCTACCGAAACGGGTTCTACACCTACGATCCTGCCGTGGACGCCTTCGTCCGTCCTGCTATGCCCGCGGGATATCCCGAAGAATGGGAGGGCCGCCGGATTAACCGGGTCACCGCAATGGGTCCGGGGGAATTGTGGATCGCCACTCACCAGGGCCTGTATCAATTTCTGTCTGAATCGGGAAGCCTGGCTTTAATCGATTTTGATGGTCAATCCCGCGAGGTCGCCGGCGGTGACGGAGATCCGGCGACGGATCACATCGTGTGGACTGCCCATCGAGATTCGGGAGGGGCGGATTATATTGCCGCCGACAGCGGCCTGTGGCGAAGGGAACGTCCGGGGCAGGATTTTTCGCTCCTCGAGAATTCCCTGCAGCGCAGCTGGTTTATCAGTGAAGATAATAATGGCATTCTTTATATCGGTTCGCCTTCGGGGATACGCAGATACGACGGCGGTCAAAGCCTGGAGGATATTCCGGGCCTCAATGAGTTCCTGGGCAGCCGATCGGTATATTCCGTTGTGCCCAGGGATCAGTTGCTCTGGATAAGCACCAACCAGGGCATCGTGCTCTGGAATCTGGGAAGCGGTACCGGCCGGAACTTCACCCGTGCTGACGGCTTGAGCAGCATGGAATTCAACCTCGACTCATATTGGGAATCGCCGGAAGGACGTCTGTTTTTCGGGAATATCGACGGATTCAACTCCATAGACGGCGGAGAGCCTGAGTATCCCCCGACTCCTCCGAACGTTATTCTGAGCGATATTCGTATCAACGGTGAAACGCTCGCAGTCGGAACCGATCCCCGGGGGCTTGAGCGCCTTGCTGCGAGCCCCCGATTCAAAACAGATCTGGAGATCTTTCCCGGGGAAAATTACCTGGGGCTGACCTGGGCGGGAATTTCCTATTCCCGGCCTGATGCCCTCGGGTATCGATACCGGATCCTAGGGTTCAACCCCGATTGGATCGATGCCGGCGGCGAAAACCAGCTTACCCTGGTTAATCTGCAACCCGGAAGCTATCGTTTTGAGCTCCTGGCAATCAGTGAAGATGCCCTGGTGAGCCCGGATGCCGTCGGACTGAATATCCGGGTAAGGCCGCCATTCTGGCGATCGTGGTGGTTTATCGTTCTCATGTCTCTGCTGAGCTTCGGGATAGCGCTTCTCGGCTTGTTTTACATCCGCCGGCTCCGGCGCGAAATCGCCCAGCGCCGCAGCGCGGAAGCCAGATATACCGAATTGAACGCCCGCCTGGAAGAGAAAGTCGATGAAAAGACCGTCGAGCTTCGAGCACTTCTTGATGATCTGAGGATGACCCAGGGACAGTTACTGGCCGCAGAAAAATTCCGGACCGCCCAGACATTTGTGCGGGGGATTGCCCATGAGATGAATACGCCCATCGGGAACGCCCTCATGGTCCTGAGTTCCATCCGGGGCGAATCAAAAGACGATGAGTCCCTTGAGCTGATCGAAACCAGCCTTCGGAGAATCGCTTGAGTAGTTGATAAAATCAAGGTGCTGCAGGACAGCGGCGGAGAAAACCGTATGCTCGATATCAGCGAATATATCGGTGAATTCATTGCCATGCATCGGGGGGAAATCGAACAAAAAGGCATCGACTTCCGTTTTGTCAGTCCTGAGGTGGAGAGTATTCCGGTTGCCCCATGGACTTTTCTTCGGATTCTTGAGGAGCTCTATTCCAACACGATAACCCATGGACTGAGCCAAGAAAGCGGATCGCCTCCCCCTGAAATACTCATCGAGGTCCGGCCCGCAGGAAACGAAGTACTGCTGAGCTGGAGTGATAATGGCCCGGGAATCCCCGATGATATTCTGCCGGAGGTCTTTGATCCGTACTTTACGACCTGCTGCTCATCGGATCACAGCGGGCTGGGACTGTTCAATTTGAAATCCATGGTAGAGCAATACCTCGGAGGTTCGGTGGAAGTTGAAAGTGCCGCCGGTAAGGGGCTCACAGTTACCATCAGATTGCCGAAAGATAGCGAAGCCTAGATCCTGCCGGCGCACCTTCAGCCTGGGAATTCCGGCGAAAAGCCCCTCCTCACCAGGTTTTGTGAAATACTCACCGGGACGATAAATTGCGACAGATAGTCCGTGCCGCCGGCTTTGGCGCCGATACCCGAAAGCTTGTGACCGCCGAACGGCTGGCGTCCCACCAGGGCACCGGTAATGCTCCGGTTTATATAGATATTCCCCGCGTCCAATTCTTCTGCGGCCCGGGCGATGTGAGCCGGATTCCGGCTGATGAGGCCGGCGGTCAGACCGTAATCCACATCGTTGGCCATTTCCAGGGCTCGCTCGAAATTATCCGCCAGCATGATTACCAATAAGGGGGCGAACACCTCCTCCCGGCAAATCCTCTGTTCCATGCCTTCCACCTGGAAGATTGCCATGGGGTGGCGATAGAGCAGTTCCTCGCCTTCCTCCCAGGCTATCGCCAGGTATCTCGTGAGTTTTTCTTCGGCTTCACCTCTTACCAGTGGCCCCAACCGGGTGCCCGGGTCCAGGGGATCGCCGATGATCAGGGATCGGGCGGCTTCCACCAGCCGGGTTCGGAATTCTTGAAACACCTCTTTCATGACTATGATCCGGCTGGCTGCTGAGCATTTCTGTCCCTGGAATCCGAATGCCGAATAGATTGCCGCCTCGACGGCCACATCCATGTCGGCGTCTTCATCGACGATTATGGCATTTTTCCCTCCCATCTCGGCAATTACGGCTTTGATGTGGCGGCTCCCCGGGGAGGGGGAGGCCGCGGAAGCGATGATTCCCATGCCCACCTCCCGGGAACCCGTGAAGGCGATGCCCCGGATATCCGGGTGAGCCACCAGAGCAGCTCCGATTTCCTCGCCGGGACCGGGGACCAGCGCCAGCAGGTTCCGGGGCACGCCGGCTTCAATAAGGATCTCCCACATGAGCCGGCCGGTGATCTCGCTTTCATCCGCGGGCTTGTACAGCACGCCATTCCCGCATACCAGTGCCGCACTGGTCATTCCGCAGCTGATGGCAAGGGGAAAGTTCCAGGGGGCGATCACCGCGTAAATACCGCGGGGGCGAATGCGCTGCTCGTTCCGTTCGGCGCGGATCGGACTGAGACGCACAGGCGCGAAAAGTTTCCGTCCTTCCCGGGCGTAATATCTCAGGAAATCGATGGCTTCGCATACGTCGTTGTATGCCTGGTCCCATTGTTTCCCCACTTCCCGGACCTGGACAGCAGCAAGCTCATAGATCCTGGATGCCATGTTGTCTGCCGCCCGCTCCAGAACCCGGGCCCGGTTTTCGATGCCGGATTCCCGCCATTTCCCGGCTGCGTCGGAGCAGGCGCTTGCCAGCGTATCCAGC
>CAWZYW010000033.1:0-11158 GCA_963966255.1 uncultured Salinispira sp.
GTGAGGAAACGGGTGAACCCATGGTAAAAGCGGTTCACGAACGCATGGCCGACGCCGGGATAAATCGCCTCGCGATAGTCGGTTCCCCTGCTCTCCAGGGCGCTGCGGAATGCCGCCACTTCGTCCAGCGGAATACTTGCGTCATCCTCGCCGAAAATGCCCAGAACCGGACCGTTGTCGCCCAGGCTGCCCATGAGATCCGGGTTGGTTACCAATCCGCTGCCGTAAAAGGTCACCGTGGCTTCCGGCCGGGAGTCCCTGATTCCCAGCATCATCGCCTGGCGGCCTCCGAAGCAGAAACCGGCCACGGCGGTTCGATCAGGATCCACCATCGGATCGTTTAACATGGCGTTGTACGCACGATCGATTCGTCCGTGGATATCTTCAATATCCTGGGTGAATGTCAAAAACAGAGCGCCGGGTACGCCTTTGGCGAGTTTCCCGCCGTAGGCATCGGGTGAATAAACGACATAGCCTTCATCGGCAAGCCGCCGCGCCTTCACGAGATGTTCCTCATTCAAACCCCACCACTCGTGGACAAGCAATACCGCCGGGGCATTATCGGGATTGCCCTCGGGCCGATATACCGCATATCCCCTGCCGCCTTCATAATAGTCCGTCGCCGCGGCTCCGAAATTTCCGTCCGCAAGGGCGATCAACCCAATGACCAGAATAAAACCCAGCGGAAGCCCAAAAGCCAGTATTAATGTGATGCGCAAGCCCCGTTTCATAAGTATCCTCCACTGCCCATAAGGTAATAAGCCGCCAATTCGCTGAAAAGCTCTTTCCGGAGGCATTAGTGCTTTGACCCGGGGCCTAATGCGTTATACCTTTGAATAAAGCGTCGTCGGGGTGGTACCCTGATTGAATACGCACAGGAGGCAACATGTCAGACGCAAACGGACGCGGTTCAGGCCGCCGACCCGGAGCGGTGATCACCACCAGCATGATTATTCTGATTCTGGTGGCATTGGTCGTCCTCGGGGGCGGATTGAGCTCGTTTTTCCAGGTAAATGCCACCGAACAGGCCGTGGTTACCCGACTGGGGCGATTTAATCGCATCGAGGGACCGGGGCTTCAGTTCAAACTCCCCTTCGGTCTGGAGCAGAACTACAACGTTCCCACCGAGGTAATCCAGTCCATGCAGTTCGGCTACCGGGTCCTTGAATCCGGGGTCGATACGGTGTTCGACACCCGGGAATACGAAGAAGAATCCAGCATGCTCACCGGTGACGTGAACATCGTGGATGTAGAATGGGCAGTGCAGTTCCGTATCTCAGACCCCAGGGCATGGCTGTTCAATATGGAAGATCCTGAACAGACCATCTCGGACATCAGCAAATCGGTGATCAACCGTCTGGTGGGAGACCGGAGCCTCGACTCGGTACTCACCGATGCAAGGCAGGAGATTTCCGTTCTCGCCAGGGACGAAATGAACAGCATCCTTCAGGGATATGAACTCGGCGTCAACATCACCACGGTGGAACTCAAGAATACCGCACCGCCCACCGGACGGGTTGAAGAAGCGTTCAAGGACGTGCAGGACGCCCAGCAGGATATGGAACGGTCCATCAACGAGGGACAGCAGGCCCTGAACACTCAGGTCCCCCAGGCACGGGGTGAACGGGATCAGGCCATTCTAGCCGCCCGGGGATACGCAAGCCAGCGTACCAATGAAGCCCAGGGTGACGTAGCCCGCTTCCTCTCTGTCCTCGGTGAGTACCGAAACGATCCGAATACCACCAGAACCCGTCTGTACTTTGAGATGATGGAAGATGTATTCGCCAACGCCGAAGGCACGACTCTGGTAGACCGGGACTTGTCCAATTTCATCCCGCTCCTGAATCTCGACCAGAATCAGGGAGGAGCCCAGTAATGAATAAGTCAATGAGAAGACTCATCATAGCGTTGAGCATCATCGTAATTCTTTTTATCGTGATACTGTTCCTGGGACCGTTTTACATCCTGAATGAAGGCGAACAGGCAGTCATCCTTCGATTCGGCCAGATAATTCGATCGGATACCGAAGCTGGGCTTCATTTGAAGATGCCGGTAGTCGATCAGGTCCAGAAATACAGCAGGAAAATCCAGCGATGGAACGGCGATCCCGGTGAAATCCGTACCGAGGGCGGCGAGTATATTATCGTGGACACCACCGCGCGATGGCGCATCGTGGACCCGGCGGTATTTTACGCCCGGCTCAACACCTCCAGCGCCGCCGCGAGCAAGCTCGATGAGATTATCGATTCGGCGGTTCGCGACATCGTCAGTCAGAACACCCTCCAATCGATCATCAGGGATTCGAACCTGATCAATGAACGGCGCCAGCAGGCTGCCCAGGATTTCGCTGCCGGTGAAAACGAGATGAGCATCAACTCAGATGCCTTCGATCAGGAAGAGTTTTCCCGCGCTCTGGCCCAGGCATCCACCAGCACCAGCCAGCCGAATATCATGCAGGGACGAAGCAGCCTGAGCAATCAGGCTCTGGAAAGCTCGAAATCTCTGTTTGAGGATTTCGGCATAGAACTCATCGACCTGCTGGTACGTCACGTGCGCTACTCGGACGACCTGATCGAGCGGGTGTATGACCGGATGGTTTCCAATCGTAACGCAATCGCGGGTTTCTACCGATCATACGGCGAGCAGAAAAAGCTTGAACTTCTGGGACAGGTGGAAAACGAGACCCTGGAGATCATCTCCGAGGGCTACCGTCAGGCCGAAACCATTCGCGGTCAGGCCGATGCCGAAGCGGCACGGATTTATTCTCAGGCCTATGCCCTGGATCCCGGATTTTTCGAGTTCTGGCGGGCTATAGAAAGTTATCGGAAAACCCTTCCGACCTTCCAGAAGACCATGTCAACCGATATGGAATACTTCGACTTTCTGTACAGCGAGACCGGGAACTGATGATCTGGCAATATTCCAAATAAAACCGGCGGGGCATGTGCCTCGCCGGTTTTTTTTGTCCTGCCTGGTGCTTCGAAAACGGCTGATTTACGCGCCGTGGGCCATACTCAGCCGTGGGGCGACCCGACGCTCAAGGGCATCGATACGCTTGGAAAAGTCCGGCAAACGCTTGTCGGCAATGTCTTCCCGAACTCCGGAGACGATCCGGAAGAATTCCCCTCGGTACTTGCGAAACGAAAACTTATTCATGCTCCAAAGCAGACTGGAGACGTGCTCTTCACAGGGCAGCCCGGCTTCATGCTCCCTCCTGATGATTTCGATCAGAGCTTCCGCACGTTCTATATGGCTGTCCAGGGATACCGATTCGAGCTGATCCACCAGTTCTTCGATGGTTCGAGTATCCAGGCTGGAAATGCCCCTCTTAAAATCCTGGCGGGCATCCCGGGAAAATTCGAAGAAAAACGGCATGTGAAGATTCCCGATATCTCCGAGCTTTATCCTGGCCGCCGGGCCGGCCCCGCTGCTCGCCGTATGGTGATTCATGACCGGTACTCTCCGGGGGTCGAAACTGGCTTCCGCCAGTCGCTCCAGCCGGCGCACGGCGGTGATCCGGCGAATTTCTTTCATATCGGCACTGCGGCTCCGGTTTCTGCGATCCAGGTACAGGATGAACTCCATGTTCCGCACTTTGCGCCCGGCGCTCTGCCTCCCCCCCCGATAGGTGGTGTATTCCCTGGTGAGGATCTGAAGGCGGCCTTGCCGGGACATGATTTCGGTGAGCTGCTCAAAGGGGATGATCCCCTCGGTATTGTAGCTCAAGAGAATCCTGGGAGAATCGAGGTTCTCAAGTAAGGTCGTGAAGGCCGATGGCGCGCGGTCTGCGTAGCAGAACTCGCTGCGGGTATCCACCCAGTCCTCACGGATTGCGGCCTTTTTCACAAAGCGACCATCTGTGCCCCGTCGTTGATCCACCGGCGGCTTGTCCCAGCGGGCGATGGTGTTCAGCATGAAGTAATTGCTGCCGTACTGATGCCCGTTATACGGCGGATCAAGATATACCAGGTCATAACTCCGCCCGTTTGCCATGGCCGCATCTCTTGAGGTCACTTCGCAGTGCTGGTTTTCGGGCAGTTCATTCCCGGTGGGAAGAACCGGATACGGCAGGGACATGGGCCTCATGATTCTGCCCAGGGCATCCCGGCCCAATCCGCCGAAGCCTTTGTGATACGCCTTGAACACCCCGGAGGTGTTGGCATGGGTCCCCGCCTGGTACAGCAGCAAAGCCAGGAGCAGGTTTCTCGCGGCCGGGGCTTCAACTTCACAATCGATGAAGTGCCGTACGGTATCGATGAAACGGGCATTTTCCGCGGTGTAAAACAGGCGATGATGCCGGTAATCTGCTTCTTCAGTTTTCGGCGGCGCGTAATAGGCGGAAATATAGGCCGGGACCCCCGGCGGCAGCCCGTCCTTCATAGCCCCTCTTCCCAGACGGTTGATTTCATCGAGAAATACCTGGAGTCCCCCCCGATGGGAAAAATGCATCTCCGCATCTTCCCGGGAATTGACAAGGTATGCCCGGTTATACTGGCTGCTGTAGAATTCCCAGTCATTCGCGTGGACATCCATGCCCATCATCCTGGCGAGGCGGCTGGCCGCGCCGGTCCCCGCGAACGGATCGTAAAAACGTGGAGCCGAAGGAAAATGCGTATCTTCCAGGGCCCGGGAGAACTGCTCCCTCAGGAAAGGCAGGAGGGCACGCTTGTTGCCGATGTACGCAAACAACTGGTTACTCAGATATGGATGTTCCAGAATCGCCTCCTGCTTGATGCACTCACCTCCGCCTGATAGACTAGAAACCCATGACCGGAAGACTGTTGTCTGAACTCGTGGCCGCGATCAGCGGCATCGAGCGTATGTATCCGCCGGATGATTCCGGTATCAGTGAAGATCCTTCTATTACATCTATCGTCTATGATTCGCGGCAGGTTGAGCCCGGAGCGGCGTTTTTCGCCATTCCCGGGGACCATACCGACGGCCACAGTTACATCGCTCAAGCCGTGGCCGACGGGGCGAAGGCGGTGTTTTTTCAGGATCGGAATGCCGACATCGACGCGATTATACAAGCCGGCGCCCCGGTGGTCCTGTACCGATGTGAAAACACCCGTTTCGCCCTTTCGGCGGCTGCCGCCGAATTCCATTTCAGGCCGTCCGAAAAGCTGACGGTCATCGGGGTAACCGGCACCGACGGCAAGAGCTCCACGGTTTCATTCCTCCATCAGCTGCTGGAGAGCATGGGAATACCCGCCGGCTTTATATCCACGGTGGCCATGCAGACCGGAGCGGAGATCGAAGACAACAATCTGCGCCAGTCCACCCCGGAAGCTCCGGAGATACATAAACTGTTGAGGGTCATGGTGGAATCGGGCAAACAGGTGGCAGTGGTCGAATCGACCAGCCACGGCCTCTCGGAAAAAACCGCCCGCCTGCGGGATATCCGCTATGACGGCGCGTTGTTCACCAATCTCAGTCATGAGCACCTTGAGTTCCACGGGAGTTTCGATCAGTACCGCTCGGACAAGGCGAATCTCTTTCGTCGCCTCCGGACACCGTCTGCCCGCGGAATCAAAAATCGGCCTGATAACGGAGTAAAGAAACCGGTAGCCTCCATAAACCTGCGCGATCCTTCATGGGGCTATATGGCCGAGACCGCCCGGGCTGCGGGGGCTTCCGTTGCGGCCTATGCGGCCTGCGGCGGGCCGGTCGGCGCTGATCCCGCATCGCCGCTTGTTCCCGGATCACTGGAACTGCAGGTCCGGGCGGAAGATTGCCGGGTCGGGGCTGATCGGAGCAGCTTCCTGCTGCGGATCGGCGATCAGTCGGCACAGGTGGATCTGCCCCTCCCGGGATCATTCAATATCGACAATGTCATCGCCTGTGCCGGACTTCTGCATGGCCTTTTCGGTTTTTCCGCGGAAGACATCGCCAGGGGCATATCCGGGCTTCAGGGGGTGAAGGGGCGCATGCTTCCGCTGTTTCACGGCCAGCCCTTCGCGGCGCTGGTGGATTACGCCCACACCCCCGGCAGTTTCCGGAGCGTTTTTCCGGCATTCCGCCAATCCTGCCCAGGACGTTTAATAGCGGTGTTCGGTTCCGCCGGGGAGCGCGACGTGGCGAAGCGGCCGATCCAGGGGCAGATCGCCAGCGAATATGCCGATATACTGGTCATAACCGATGAGGATCCCCGCCTGGAGGATTCCATGGCCATCATCGACCAGATCGCCGGAGGTGCGGAGGAATCGGGGCACCCCTGCGAAATCCACCGGATACCGGACCGGCGAACCGCCATCCGCCGCGCATTCGAGCTCGCCGGAAAAGGCGACCTGGTGGTGATGCTGGGCAAGGGTCACGAGGGCAGCATTATCACCGCCGAAGGCAAGCTCCCCTGGGATGAGGAGCAGGTCGCCCGGGAACTTCTGGAAAAAATGGGATACCGAAGGATGTCAGAATGAAGCAGCGTATAGCCGTATTGTACGGAGGAAAGTCCGGAGAGCATCAGGTGTCCAAGGAATCGGCGGCCAGCGTCATACGGAATTTCGATCGGGACCGGTTCGATCTGTTCCTGATCGGCATCGATGAGTCGGGCCAATGGCATCTCCAGGATGAGGAGATGCTGGAAATGGTCCTGTCCGGCCAGCCCCTCGATATCGGACCGGGCCGCCGGGTCATCGCGTACCCCGGAGTCGGGCTGGCAATCAGCGACGGCCCCCTGGCCATCGATCTGGTATTCCCGGTACTGCACGGCACCAACGGGGAGGACGGGACGATTCAGGGTTTCCTGGAAATTCTGGGAATACCGTATTCGGGTTCGGATATTCTCACTTCAGCCCTTGGAATGGATAAAATCCGCGCCAAAGAAATGTGGAGAAACGAGGGCATCCAGGTGGTGCCCTTCGCAAGCTATGATCGCGGCGAATACCGGGCTGATTCCGACGGCAGGGAAAATGCCGAAGCTCTTTACCGGCGCTGGAGTGCTGAGCTCGGCGTTCCGTTTTTTGTAAAACCCTGCCGGGCCGGATCCTCGGTGGGAATCAGCAAGGTTAAAATGGCCTCTGATCTGTCCGCCGCTCTGGAGGCGGCATTCCAGTTCGACCACCGGATTCTGATCGAACGAGCCGTCGACGCCCGGGAAATCGAATGTTCGGTACTGGGATACCGGGATGTGGAGTCCTTTCCTCCCGGCGAGGTGATCTCTCATCATGAATTTTACGATTACAGCGGAAAATACCTCGATCCCGACGGAGCCTCGCTGGAATACCCCGCGAACCTGCCGGATGAAATCAGCGAACGGATCAGATCCATGGCGGTGAAAGCCTTCATGGCGATCGGAGGGGACGGCCTTGCCAGGGTGGATTTTTTCCTGGAACGGGAAAGCGGCGAGGTATTCATTAACGAAATCAACACAATGCCCGGCTTTACCGCAATCAGCATGTACCCGAAGATGTGCGAAAGCGGCGGCCTGGCCTATCGCGACCTGCTCACCCGGATGGTCGAACTCGGCCTGGGACGGCATGCCCGGCAATCCGCCCTCAACCTTCATTACGGGGATTAGGGCAATATGGGCCGCTCCCGGAAATCGCATCGGATCAGCCGACGGGCAATACTGCCGCTTATACTGCTCGGTATCCTGACCGGCACCGGCTTACTGTCCGGGCAATCTGAAGACCTGATTTCTCAACCGTCATCAACTGAAGAATGGACGCCTGATCTCGACCAGACCCTGAGCCGCTATGAGTACTACCGCCAGCAGATAGCGGAAATCGGGGAACGACGGGAAAATCTCGACGGAGCGAGGGAGATGCTCGAGCTCCTTGAGGACTTCGCCCGAGAACGATCTATTGATTTCCGTCGGCAGGCGATACGACGCGATGAAGATTTCCACAGTTACGGATTTAATCTCCGCTACACCCTCCCCGGAAGTGATGACAGCCGAATTCAGGTTTTCGTGGCATATGTGACTGAGCCTGATATGCCGGTTTCTTTCGATAATGGTGCGGTGATCGCCGCCCTGCTATCTCTGATCGAACAGCTGGAGGCCGATTCACTTTACTCTGAGCTGGATATCACCTTCCTCGGCAGCATAGACGGACAGAAGGGAATCAGGGAATATCTGACCCGGAACAGCCCGCGGATCCCCGAGCTGGTCTATGTCCTCGAAAGCGGAGACATTTTCAGCGATCAGATTACCGTCATCAATGGGGCTACCAATATCATTTCACCGCTGTGGAGCCTGAGGTTTCTGGAAAACCGTTTGCGGGCCAACGGATTTCCCAGCGGAGTTGCCAACAGCAGGACACAGTTATTCCGACTGGGCTACGGAAGCGCCAGCGTCCTCACCCCCCTGCTGGATGGGGAATACAATGCCATCGGTCTGCGTTTTAATCCCGTCGCTGATCAAAGCATCAATAATCCGCCGGAACCCCGCCGCCATCTTTCACTGCTGGCGGATATTCTCGCGATGAACGGCGGGCAGCAGGCCATCGAAGAAGCGGATGTCACAGGCCTGTGGGATCAGCATTACCTGAGTTTTCGTCTGGGCCGGGCCCAGCTTATCATTCCGGAAGAGGGTTATGTCCTCGGTTTGTACGGGGCTCTCATGATCCTCTACCTGTGGCTGTTCATTTTCCGCCGGAAGCGGAAGAAATACTTCAAAACCCTGAGTAGGAATTTCTGGAATCTGCCGCTGCTCTATGCGGCAATGTTCGGATTCATCTTCCTGGGCAGCCTGATGGTTTCCCTGGTTGAATCGATTCGCGGGACCGAAGAGCTCTGGCGTTTTATTCCCATCCCGCTGCTTGGCCTGAAGGTAATCAGCGCGACTTTCCTGTTTACCATATTGTTCACCTTCCTGCATAAAATTCCACTGTCTAAAAACGGAAGCTTTTACTCGGCCTCAGCCATTCTGATTCTCAGCATCGACGTACTGATTTTCGGAATCATCAACATCAACTACGCATATTACTTTCTATGGGCATTGATCTGGGCTTTCCTCTTTTCTGTCAGCAGAAACCGGGTTGTGAAAATGCTCTGCTCCCTGGCAGCGCCGCTCCTTTTGATCATCACCATGGCGGATATCATATTACTGGAAGAAACCCGGATTATCGGAGAACTTGTCAGTCTCAGTCCGGGAATAAACCTTCTGGTGGCCTTCATCCTCCTGCCGTTTCTCCTGATGCTGATCCGACTGGATTTCCTGTTTCCCCATCCCATCCGTGGCCGGCGGAACTTCACCCTCAGATATTCCGCCGTGGCTATGCTGCTTCTGTTCTTTATTACCCTTCTCATTACCCTGGTGATTGATCCCTTCGACGCTGAAAGTCCCCAGAGCGTCGTAATTACCGCTACGTCCCGATGGGATGGAAACCTCACCCGGGAGAGTGATTCCGCCGAATCTCCGCAGAGTCTCCAGGCTTCCTTCAATGCCGCCAGTTATGCCCGCCTGGGCGAGCTGAGAACAGATTTCCTGGGTATCGAGCTCGCCGGAGAAGCCAGGGACTCGACGATGAATCTGGGCATTTCAGAGATCCCCAGATACCTCGATTATGAACTGCGCCGGGAGGATTTCCTCGGACGCAGCAGGTATAGCCTCGAATTCCTCAGCAGCGAGTTGCGACCCGAGCAGATCGCCATCAGCATGTTCACCGGCGCCGATGCCCCTTTGTTTGACTCGAATCTTCCATATCGCTTTATCACCGGACGGGGGGAAATTCGATTTCTCAACGGAATGAATCCACCAAATCCCATGGTTCTCGAATTCACCCTCCCTTCCTCACAGGTACCCCGGCTGCAGGTCGAGGCAGTATACGTCCTCGACCGCCATCGACGGGAACGCGAGGATTCTGATCGCCGATATACCCTGGTCAAACGGGAACTGCTCACCCTTGAGGCCGCTTCCGGGACGGAGCAGTGAGAAGTCACCAGCCCCTCTGGTTCCACGTCGATATGGACGCATTCTACGCCGCTATAGAGCAGCGGGATAATCCGGATCTGCGCGGAAAGCCGGTGATCATTGGAGCCATGCCGGGCAGTCGGGGCGTAGTGTCCACCTGCTCCTATGAAGCCCGGACCTTCGGGGTGCATTCGGCAATGCCGATCAGTCAGGCCTATCGGCTTTGTCCCGACGGAACGTATATTCGGCCCCGGATGGAGCACTATTCCCGGGAGTCCGCAAAGATCATGGAAGAATTCTACGATTTCAGCCCCCGGATCATTCAGGTTTCCATAGATGAGGCGTTTATCGAAATGACTGGAACCGGGGGCATCTTCGGTCCGCCGGAACAGGCCGCCATGAAGCTCAAAAATCGAATCAGGGAGAGGATAGGCCTGACCATCACCGTCGGGGCAGCAGCCAACCGGCTGGTGGCAAAAATGGCTTCCGCCTATCAGAAACCCGATGGACTGACCATCGTTCCACCGGGAACGGAAGAGGAATTCATCCGCAAACTGGAGCTGAAGGACCTGTGGGGAGTAGGAAGAAAATCCCGTCAAAGACTGGAAGAATTGAACATCAGGACCGTGGATCAGCTCATCAAAATCCCGAAAGACACCCTGGGAACGCTTTTCGGACGTGCGGGGGGCGAATACCTGTATCAGGTCTGCCGCGGTATTGATCCGGGAATTTACGACGGACAGATCAAAAGCCATTCCATCAGCAACGAGCACACCTTCGGCATCGACTGCAAAGACTCCCAGGCGGTGGAGGACACCCTGTTCGCCCTTGCCCACGGCATTGTCTTCAGGCTGCATCGGGAAAATGCCCAGAGCCGGACCCTGGTTCTGAAACTCCGGCTGGGAGATTTCAGCACCTCCACCATCCAGAAAAGCCTTGATCATCCGATCAGGACCGTCGAGGAATGTTTCGATCTGGCACTGGAGCTTCTGAAATCCAAATGGGATCGCCGCAACCCGATTCGCCTCATCGGATTGGGCTTTTCAAATGTGGAAGGAACGGAAAAAGTCCAGCAGGGCGAGCTTTTCGATGATCCGGAAGACAGGCGGAGCAAGGTTGAGGCGGCGGTGCTGGAACTGCAGAAAAAGTACGGGGACCTGCCAATTTCAAAGGGCCGGAAGTTTATTCGGGGGACAGATCCGGACGGGGATGGCCGATAAGCTTCTCAAGCCGTCGCCAGCATGATGTCTCAGAACCCAAAATCGCAAGATCCCCGGCAATACCGTAGAACAGCAGCTTCTCATC
>CAWZYW010000034.1:0-11152 GCA_963966255.1 uncultured Salinispira sp.
GCCCAGCCCGATGCGCGTCGCCAGACGCCGGGTCTCCCGCTCGAGCCGTTGAAGTTCACCGGTGCTCCAGCCTGCTTGGCTCGCGTATAAAAACCGCAGCAAATCATCTTGAAAATCTTCATAGCCGGGGCGGATGCCATAGCTTCCCAGGCTGGCAAGCAGATCCACCCATCCCCGTTTTTCCACCGGCTCTAGGCGCTTCCACACGGCGAATCGACTGATGGCTGCGATGTTGGCTGCGATGCGCCGCTTTCTCGGCAGCAGCAGATATATCAGTCCCGCGAGGATCACCAGCATCAGAGCGCCGCCGACGCCGGAGAGGATAATCAGGCTCCAGGGCAGACCAGGCTCATCTGATTCGCCGTACCCTGGGGGCACTTCGGGAGCCGGGGGATCGATAGTCCGCCCCATGATCCCCAGCAGTTGCTGACCCGTAAGGTAGTCTTCATAAGGGTTGTAGGAGGCGTAGAAATCCGCGGAACGGGAGGCTCCCGACATCATCGGGGGCGTGGCTTCGACGGTGATCCATCCCCGGCCTTCGACCCAGGCCTCGACCCATGAGTGGGCGTTTAAGCCGGTAACCTCGCTGATCCCGTCTTCAGGATCGATAAGGGTATAGAAACCGGTTACATAGCGTGCAGGAATGCCCTGGATTCGCAGCAACAGGGCCATCGAAGAAGCGAACTGCCCGCAATACCCCGCCTCGGCTTCCATCAGGAAATGGCTGACCACATCGCGGCCGGCGGGAATTACCGGATAATTCAGAGTATAGCGGTACTGGTCAAAGAAGTATTGCTGAAGCGCCCTGATGTTATCGATGGGCGAGCCCTGATCGAGTTCGTCTGCCAGTTCATAGACTTCCTTCCGAAGGGAGGAGGGGATGTCCAGGTAGGCATTTCTCGCGGGGTCATCAAGGCTCCGGGTCTCCGACCGGGCGTTTTTATCTTCCATTTCGAGCATGAACGAGTATCCCGTCGGGAAAGGCCGCTCCAGAACATAGCCGCTATCGATGCCGGGAAATGCAAAGCCGCTGAGCTCGCCATTGGCCAGAATGCGTTTTGTGTCCAGGGTATAGGGAAGCGAGGAGTAGAAATCAGTGATGAAGCTGATGCGCAGCTGACCCTCCCGTGTCCGCCGGGGAAATGTCAGGCCGCGGCGTATTTCCAGGTCCACCGCCGGGTCGCTGTCGGATCGGTACAGCATCCACTGGCTCTGCACCCAGCTTGATTCCTGATACCGGTCATACACCTGGGATTTGATGTGGATCTGAGTGCCCGGCGGTCCTTCGATCTCAAAGACAGTGACCGCGCTGAGCCAGGGCCATCCGTCGATCCTGCGGGTAGTCGAAAAGCCTCCGAATCCGGGAATGTCCACGGCGAGGGGAAAGCGGTGCCATAGCCGAAACAGGGATTCGGCGATGCCCTCCGGCAGCATCGAGCTTCCCACGCCCCACGGTCGTCCCGTGGGGCCCATCATGGCCAGTGCGGCAATGCCCAGGGTTACCACGCCGATCTGGGCGATGGCCATGATCGCAGCGAAGCTCCAGCGGCCTCGTCGCATACGGTCAAGGTTCAATCCCGCGTACACCAGCAGAATCAGGGCCGCGGCGGCCAGCCTCCAGTCCTGGTACATCACGGTAAACACCGTCAGGTACACAAATGCAAGGGCCGACAGACTGCCGGTGATATTGCCCCGCCGGAGGGCCAGGGACGTCAGGCTCGAGAAGAACAGGAACTTGATTGCGAAATAATAGGATATGGTGGAGCTGGCCGCCTGACGGGATACGTAGAAAAACCAGGCCCCGTAGGTACTGGCGGAGGTGATGCTCACCAGGATTACGATGAGAAGCACCTGACCTAACAGCAGAGCCGCCTGCAGCAGATGCAAGGACCATCGCACAATCCGCTTTTGCGCCGCATCCGCAAGCATGGCCAGGATGGGTACCATCAGCGCCGTGGCGATCAGGGGGAACCATGCCCCTTCCGCCCGGTAAGCAATATAGAAGGCCATCGGCGGTCCGGCGGAGAACACGATCGCGAGAACTTCGAAAATCCAGCGGGGTATGGGGAATTCGTAGCCGCCCCGGGGGGACGCGTTTACTGCCATATGAGCCGGTCTCCCTCGATTTTCGATGCATCGATGAAACGGATGCGTTCCCCCCCCGAGCCCAGGGGAATGATTCTCCGTCGGTTGGATATCCTCTGATGCTCGTCGCTTCCGGTTTCGTTAATGATGGCTTCCAGGCTGTGGCTTTCGCCGGGGGGGCGGAGGAAGATCCTGATGAGCTCGGGGGTGACGTCATGGCTGATGAATATCGCGCTGCTTCCGGTCCCCTCATTCCGACGTTGATCCTCGAGGAACAGAGCGATCATATCGGCCTGATTTGAAAACTCGACGTTCAGGCTCGCATTGATCAGATGCTGAAGATCCCCGGAATTCCGAAGAATCATCGGCTCCAGCCCCCGGGCGCGGATCCCTACCGGCTGTCCCCTCCGGAGACATTCACCGGCTACGCTGACCAGGACCTCCAGGGAAAAGTCTTCCCGTTCGATGAGTTCATCTACCGGGCCCTCCTCCCTACTGGTGTCCAGATACAGGGTTATGCCGGGATCGGATACCCGGTTATACACTCTCAGCACCGCCACGCCCTGGGCGGCGAATCGTTTCCACGCCATCATCCGGGTATCCATCCCCGGCCGATATTCCCTGAGCCGTTCGAAGTACGAATAGTCTATATTGCTGCCCAGTCGGCTTCCCGTCCGGCTTCGCTCCGACAGGGCCATCAAATCGAAATCCCTGCTGTCCAGTACCCGGGGGTACACGTACATGGTGTAGAAAAAAACGGACTGGGGGAGGGTGAGCCAACCGATCATGTCCCGGACCACCAGTTCCTGCAGGCCGATGGTGTATACGCCGATGTACGGGCATGGAATTTCGAACTCAAACTCAAGACGTTTGCCCGGGGAAATGATGATCGTGCGGCTCTCCATGATCTGACCCATGTGGGGATTGATGTGCTTGAATTCGATGCCGATGTTTGCCGAGAAAAGCGGAAACTCCTGGCTGAGCCGCAGCCGGTAGGTCACACGGTCGCCGCGCACGCTGTGGAAGCTGCTGAAATCCTGAATATATCGCAGGAAGATCATGGTGATGATCAGATGAATAGTGGAAACCACCGGGAGAATCAGGATGAGGTAATGGGCATAGATAAAAAACCCGCCGATGGCTCCCCGGGCGAGATTGGTGAGGTACAGGAGGACCAGGTAAACCAGTGTCGCCGATAAATTGATAGTCATCGCAGGCCGGAAGGAACCTTTACCGCCTTGACCACTTCTGCCACTGCGGAGCGCTCGTCGGTGTCAGCATTGCGGGCGTCCGCCGAGAGCCGGATCCGATGGGGGATCACGAACCGGCTCGCGTCCATTACATCCTCGGGAATGACGAATCCCCGTCCGCCGACCGCCGCGAGCGCCTGGGCGGCGAGCATGAGATGCCGGCTTCCCCGGGGCGATAGTCCGAGGCGGAAACGGGGGTCCCGGCGGGTGGCGCCGCTTATGCCGATGACGTAATCCTTCACCTCATCCCGTACGTCTACCGAGCGAAGGGTCTTCCGCGCTTTAACGATATCCTCGGCGGTGCAGACGGCTTCGACGGTATCCAGGGGATTGTTTTCCTGGAAGCGGCTCAGGATCTCCCGCTCGGCCTCCGGGCCCGGATATCCCAGTCCGCTGCAGATTCCGAAGCGGTCAATCTGGGATTCGGGAAGCATGAAGGTTCCCGCGAAGCTGATGGGATTCTGGGTCGCCAGAACGAAAAACGGATCGGGCAGGGGATAGCTGACTCCGTCGACCGATACCGAACCCTCCGCCATGGCCTCAAGCAGGGCCGACTGGGTGCGTTCGCTGGCACGGTTGATTTCATCGCCGAGAATAAACTGATGGCCCACCGCACCGGGCTTGAACTGGAATTCCCTCAGCTCCTGGTTCCATACCGTCATTCCGATGATGTCTCCGGGAAGCAGGTCCGGGGTGAACTGGATTCGGGCGAAATCCAGGCCGCAACTCCTCGCCAGGGCCAGGGCCAGGGTCGTCTTGCCCACACCCGGAATATCCTCGATGAGCACGTGCATGCCGGAAAGCAGCCCGATAATCACCGGACGCACCAGGCTTTCCTGTCCTACGAAAACCGAGAGCACCGAAGCGCTGATCCGCTGATACAAATCTTTCATTTCCTGCACGTCTTGCTCTTTTGCCATATTCCGTCCTGATGTGTTCGCCCGGGATTCCTGCCGCCACCGATACTGCATCTGAAATCGGCGGCAAGTGCTTCATTTGAGCATAATCCAGGGGCCGGTCTTTCTCAACCCGGGGGTCTTTACCGCGGTCGGCGATCATTCTACTATACTGGAAAGCGATGATACGGGAAATTCTGCGCCATGTACTGAAGCGCTACGATAAAATCAACGGCCCTCTGCTCGCCAAAGGCCTGGGCTTCTCCCTGATCCTGGGTCTCCTGCCTCTGGTCTTCCTGGCCCTCAGTGCCGGGGCCTATCTGGTGAATATCACCCCCGAAGTGTATGAGAGCATGCTCCAGGGCCTGGCGGATTACATTCCCGTCGATCTCCTCGAGAATTATCTGGCCCGGGTGGTGGATTTTTCCCGCAACTGGCGATCGCTCAGTCTGTTCACCCTGGGTTTTTTCCTCATTTTTTCTCTCAATCTGTTCAACGCCCTCGGCAGGGTACTCAGGACCATTCTCTCCCGGAAGCGGAGTACGGTTCCCCGCAACAACCTGCTTTCGCTGATTTTTCTGAGCATCAGTCTCCTGTTGTTTTACGCTTCGGTGATTATGGGGAATCAGCTGGACATTATCGGCCAGCTCATTCCCCTGAGCGGACGCATCGCGTTCTGGGCCGATAGCCTGATGGACGCCATGGCGGTTTCCCTGATCCTGATGGTGCTGTACTACATATACTCCAATCGGACCATCGATTTTATTCCCACGCTGGTAGTGGCCCTTCTTTCGGGCATCATTCTGAAGGGGGTGGGAACCCTCGGCGTGGCGATTATCCAGTCCATGACCCGGCGCATCTCGATTTTCGGCGCCATGGCGACACCGATCATGTTTATGATGTACCTGCGGCTTTTTGCCGAGATCCTGATATTTTCCAGTCTGATCGTCGACTTTTTTTCCTCCCGGCTTTACAGCGGGTTCGAACCGGTGTTCGCCAAGCTTCCGCCGCCGGAGGAGGGATCCGGGCGGAAGCTGCCCGGGCCTCAGCTGCTCATCCGGGGGTCACGCCTGAAAGGCGGATCGGATTCCGAGGATAGTCGGGAATGAGCCTCGAATTAAGCTTGATAATCGTACTTCTTGGCGGCTATGCCGCCGGTAAGCTCAGCTCCAGGCTCGGACTCCCTTCGGTTCTGGGGATGACGCTCTTTGGATTGCTCATCGCCCTGCTTCGGGCGTATCTGCCGAGCGATGGAATTTCACCCTTGCTCGATGACATCTCACCGGCCCTAAAGTCCCTGGCGCTGGTGATCATCCTGTTGCGGGCGGGTCTGGGCATCCACCTGCGGACTCTGAAAAAAATCGGCCGCAGCGCGTTTTTCCTGTCCTTCATACCCATGATCTTCGAAGCCTCGTGGGTGGCTTTTATCAGCAGCCGACTGTTTGGCTGGGATCCGGCCCGCAGCCTTCTCATGGGATTTCTGCTGGCGGCGGTGAGCCCCGCGGTGGTGGTGCCCTCCATGCTCGAGCTCAAGGAACAGCGCAGGGGTGAGAAAAACGATGTTCCGACCCTCGTGCTGGCCGGAGCCAGCCTTGATGATGTCTTCGCCATCACCATGTTTACCATGGTTCTGGGTCTCATTCGGGACGGCGGCGCTTCACTCGATATGCAGCGCGTTCTGTCCGGCGGGGGAAGCATGGTCATCTCCGTGCTTCTTGGGATATTGCCGGGATTAATTCTGGGACTGATATTGGTTTGGCTGTTCAGGAAGCATCAGCAGCGGATCAGGGCAACAGAAAAAACCTTGCTCCTGCTGGGGCTCTCCCTGGCACTGTTCTCCCTGGGCCAGGTGGCCCACACTGCGGCCCTGCTTGGAGTGATGACCATGGGCTTTCTCCTGCTGGCATATCATCCTCCAGCGGCCCGGGAGTTGGCGGCGAAGTTGGGCAAGGCGTGGATTTTCGCCGAAATTATCCTGTTCGTTTTGATTGGTATGGCGGTTGATATCGACGTTGCGCTTGAGGCGGGTTTGCGGGGTCTGGTAATTATACTCAGCGGCCTGGCGTTCCGGTCCCTCGGGGTAATGGTCTCACTTCTGGGAAGCCCTCTCCCGCTTCGGGAGAGGCTGTTCGTGATGATAGCGTACTTCCCGAAAGCTACCGTCCAGGCCGCCCTCGGGGCGGTTCCCCTTGCGGCGGGGGTGCAGGGAGGTCGGCAGATGCTGGCCATCGCCGTGCTCTCAATTCTGGTCACCGCCCCGCTGGGACTGATAGGAATACGCGGAATGGGCCCCCGCCTGCTGCATCAGAAAATTATTCCTCCACAAAACTCCCGTCCCGCATAAGCGGGACTTCCACGCCGTTGCGATCGATGCCGGTGACGTTCATGCTGTCCGATCCGATCATCATATCCTGATGCTGGATGCTCTGATTCACTCCCCGCTTTATGAGGCTGGCCTCATCGGCGTCATTCATGCCGTCCACCAGGCTGGGGAATCCCCCGCCGATGGCGATGTGGCTGGCGGCGTTCTCGTCGAAGAGAATATTGTGGAACAGGAAATTCTGTTCCGCCACCGCGGAAGCTTTGTCTACCAGGGCAACTTCTCCCAGATAGGCCGCCCGTTCATCCATGTCAACCAGCGCTTGAAGGACCTCCGCCCCTCGATCGGCTCCGCATTCGACGACCTTGCCCCCGGCAAAGCGGAACCACGCGCCTTCCACGGTCTCCCCGGGAATCCGAACCGGGATAAAGGGTTTGGTGACTTTTACGTATCCCTCGACTTCCCCGCAGTGCGGGCTGGTATAGATCTCGCAACTGGGGATGTTCACTCTCACCGGGGCTCCTCCGGGGAGGATCTGCTCAGCAGTGGCCCAGCGACCTCCTTCGATCATGCCCATGCTCAGGTCGGTTCCGCTTACCGGATCGGCGAAGTGTATCTTCTTGAGCCCGAGCTCATCGTAACGCGTCCGGCGGCGGGCCAGGTCGGCAAAGCTGCGCTCCCAGTAGCCCAGCGGATCATCATCCAGGTGAAGCACATCGACGATTCCCTGCTCATAGCGACGAAACGCCTCATCCCCGGGAAGATCCGGAAATGCCTCACGGGCTTTTTCGCGGGTAGGAACCAGGACGATGATCCAGGGGATCTGGAAGGTGATGCTCTTCCGGCGAAGCTCGCCGGAAATACCAGCCAGGGTCCGGGAGTATACCTGGCTGCGATCCGCCGGCAGCGACTGGTTGACGTGATCGTCTTCGCTGCCCCGGATATTCACCCTGATCCAGCTGCCGTCGGCATAGGCCTTCATCTCGTCCCCGGCCCAGGGGGTGAGAGCGCTCAGGGCTTCGTCGCTTCCGTGGAGAATCCGGGCGCGCTTGAGGTAGTTGTCGCTGAAATGGTACTCAACCAGCCTTGCCCCCTCCCGGTACAGATGTTCTGCCAGGATCCGGGCCAGTTCCAATCCGGGCTGTTCAAGGGCTATGAGTATGTTGCGGTTTTTCACTTCGCCGATGCCGAAGAGAATAAGCCGGGCGTACTGTTCGAGCTGTTTGCTGGTCATGGAGACTCCTTCGGAAAAAAATCTTGAATCGAAACGGAATTATGGCGTACAGTATAGCATTGTGAATGCGACGATTGTATCTCTTCTTTTTATTCCGACCCTGATATTCATCAACCCCCGGATCGATGTCGAACTCCTCGAGGAGTCCACGGTGGGGGAGTACCACATGACCTTCGAGGTCAGCGCCAGCCGCGAGGTGATGTATGAGATGTTCGCGGTGAACAACAAGGTGTTCAAAGGCGGTGACCGCACCCTTAAAGAGGTGGAGATGTGGGAGGACAATGGCGACCACTGGATCGTCCGGCACCGCTATGCCGTGGGATTCGCCTTCTTTAAAGACTGGACCGATATGGTCCTTGAATTTAACGCCATCCCGGGACTTGAGTATGATGAGGTGAGCTGGCATCTATATCGGTCAATGGACGGGAAAATTCTCGCGACCAATGGACATTACCGTATATATGAAGGGGAACAAGGCGGTGCGGAAGTGCATTACTGGTCCCGTACCGAATACGCCAGCCGACGCCCGGTGGTGGCCTTCGCGCTCAGGAATTTTTCTGAGAGCCTGTTGAAGGCCACCTTCCGGCGGATGGTCGAAACCCTCGAATGAGGGTGTCGTATTTCTTATTTTTTTTGCATATAGGGCATCAGCAGGGCGGCCAGGCCGGTTATGCTGCGAGTCTGGATCCAAACCTTGCCCGGTCCCTTGAAGCGGGAAACGAATCCCTCGCCGCTGGCGAAGGTAGAAAACAGTCCCTTGGTGGCTTTTTTGATGGTGAAGCTCACGGAGGATTCGAAGGCGACCATGTTGCCGTTGTCCACCGAATATTCTTCACCCTCTCCCAATTCCTTCACATAGACCGCCCCGTAGCTGGAAAGCCAGACGTCGCCGGTACCGCTGATGGTCTGCAAGAACAGACCTTCGCCCATCAGAGCACCCCGCAGAGACCCCTGGGTACCGAGCTCCAGGCCCTCGGTACCGGCCAGGTAGGTTCCCCCCTGTGCGAGAATTTTCTGCCCGTTTAAGGAAAAGTGAATAATGTCGCCGGGGCTCGAAGGCGCCAGCACGACTTCCGAGTTATTTTCCTGTGCCGTGAAAGTGGTGGAAAACAGCGCTTCGCCGCCGATCATCGCCTTCGCTGCTCCGAAAATGCCCTTTCCGGCGGTTTTCGCCTTCAGCTCTACGCTGGGGGTCATTGAGATCATCGCGCCTTTTTCGCCGATGACGGTCTCCCCGGTGTTGAGGGTGACGTGAAGGGTGCTGAATACCGGACCGTGTTTAATGGCATGTTCCATAAGAACCTCCTGAGTGTGATGTTTCCCATTGTAGTTGAATGAAAAGCAACTTTGGGGTGGCAGGATGGAAAAGGGCGGCGGATAACTGAAAATTAATAAAAACTGTCATGAATCACATTGTATTATGCGATTTTTACAAATCGAAGGACTCCCATGGGCATCCACACCATTCTGTTGTGGTCATCGGGCAGGAGCATGCGGTTTTTTTCCGGGTCGATCGCGATAACCAGGTAATTACGGTCTTCACGAAATGCGAGCTTTTCCCGCTGCTGCTCAGGTATCTGATCGGTGAGTATCCGAATATAAATGGCGGCTTTCTGCATAGGACCTCCGTTGTATAGCCCGGAGCGGACGGCTACAATAACCCGATGGAAAACTGGAATCCCCGATTCGGTGATTGTTATTTTACTCCGGGTGAGGGGATAAATGAAAGCTTTCACGTGTTCTATGAGGGCAACGGGCTCGAAACCCGGCTTCTTTCAGCTCTTCGGGATGCGGATCAGCGCTTTGTTATCGTCGAGACTGGATTCGGCACGGGTCTCAACGCCCTGGTTACCGCGGCGGCGGTCGCGGGCATCGGTCCGGCTCTCAGCGGAATGCTGCGCTTTATCAGCGTGGACAAGTTTCCCCTGGCTTCTGATGATTGCCGGAAAATCCTGATGGATGAGTTCGTCCGTGCCCCGTCGACGCCCCCGTCAACTGGCGCCGCTGACGCAACCCGCAGCGCCGCCCCTTCCGCGGACCGCCTCCCCCTTCAGCGCCTTGACGCCCTGGAAGTCCCCGAACCGGGAGCTTGGACCAGCACCGAGCTGTATAGCGCTCCCGCATTCAGCTTCGTCCTTGAACTGTATCACGGCGATGTTCTGGATTTCCTTGGAGAACTGTCGGTGAAGAGCATCGTCGCCGATGCATGGTACCTGGACGGTCATGCCCCGGAGACAAATCCGGAAATGTGGAGCAGCGAGCTCTTTCGCCGATGCGCTGCAGTATCCAGGCCCGGAACCAGTGCCGCGACTTACAGCGCCGCTGGTCTGGTAAAGCAGGGCTTGAGGCAGGCGGGATTCGCGGTCCGGCGCGCCAAAGGCTACGGAAGGAAGCGCCATATGGTTCGCGCCCGCTACGAGGGGCAGGTGACCGGTGGTCCGGGAGGGACCAATGGTCCTGGGGGGACCAATGGCTGACAGGAATCGCACGCTGCGCCTGAGCGGGGAAGACCGAGACCGACTGCGTCCAGGCCTGGGAAACGTCGGGGCTGGGAGCTTCCTGTCTGTTGAAGATCTGCGCGACCGGGTGTTTCACGGGGACGGTTTGGAACTGTGCCGCCTGATCCCCGACGCTTCGGTGAATCTGATATTCGCCGACCCTCCCTATCCCGCGCTGCGCAAGCAATTCGGTTCCCGAACGTTTCACATTTCCGACGGTCAGGAGTATGCTGCCTGGCTTGAAGGGTATATCCGGGAATTCCGGAGAATTCTCGCTCCCGACGGCAGCCTGTATCTCTGCGGCGACTGGCGGGGCGGAGCATATCTGCATCCGCTGCTGGAACGGCACTTCCTGGTGCAGAACCGGATTACCTGGGAGCGGGAGAAGGGGCGGGGAGCCAGGCGAAACTGGAAAAACAGCCACGAGGATATCTGGTTCTGCACCCTGGGCGAAGATTATTACTTCGATGTGGACTCGGTGAAGAGCCTTCGGCGGGTGAGGGCCCCTTATCGGGAAAATGGCTCCCCCAAGGACTGGAGCGACGGTCCCGAAGGAGCCTGGCGCAGGACCTACCCTGGTAACAGCTGGACCGATCTGACGGTACCCTTCTGGTCCATGAGGGAAAACACCGATCATCCTACCCAGAAGCCGGAAAAACTGCTGGCCCGGATTATCCTCGCATCCTCCCGTCCGGGAGATTTGGTGTTTGATCCCTTCATGGGTTCGGGAACGACGGCGGCGGCGTCGCGGAAACTGGGGCGTCGTTTTTGCGGCGCGGAGCTCGAAGAAGAGTACGCCCTTCTTGCTCTTCGGCGTCTCGAGCTCGCCGCCGAGGACGGCGGCGGTCTTCGATGGCGAGTCAGCAAGC
>CAWZYW010000035.1:0-10890 GCA_963966255.1 uncultured Salinispira sp.
TGTCCAGCATGCGGTTATCCGCCGCATTGATGCCACGGTACAGATATGCGTCGTAGCCCTGATATGAGCCAGCCGGAATCAGAAAATCGCCATCATCATCGCCGTAGAACTCGATGAGCTCCAGCTCAGGTTCGATTTCAAGCTCCCGGCCGTCATTCAGGGTATAGCTGCTCAGCACCTCGTCAGAGGAGCGATAATACGCCTGGTCGAGAAAGGTAAATCGCCACCATGAAGTCCTCTTCAACCCTGCGGGTAACTCATCGGTCTGATACCTCGGAAAAAGCACAAGAACCGGCGAGCCCTCCAAAGCGGATTCGTCTGCGTCGCGAAGCTTCACTCCGGAGATCTCCGCTGGATCGCCGATATAGATAGCCCCGGCAAACCCCCGGTCTGTGTAGGTGCTTTCCTCGACGGCCGAAATACCGGCGCTATCCATGAATGAAAAAAAGCGGCTGTGGCCGTCGGGGCCATTGTTGATCCATGGGCGAAGCTCGATGGTTATTATGCCGAGCATAAACAACGCGTATATCGCCACCCCGGAAACCATGATTGCCGCCAGGAGCCAGATCCCGATTCGCTGCAATCTCACAGGGCCTCCAGACGTTCCAGCAATGAGCTGAGACGGGACACATCGGCATCCCGATGGCCATAGATGATCCGTTCCTGCTCCCGGGATATCGGGTCGAACAGCTCGTGCAGATCGTCCCTGGCTTTCAGGGCGATGCGAAGCTCCCGGTTGGTCATATACCATGGGTTCGAAACGACCCGGCGGTCTTCGAGAAATTTCAGGAATTCGCCGGACATGATAGCGATGCTCTCGGCGAATCGCTGTTCGTTTAATGCCGCTCGGGCTTCCTGGAGATTCATGCGGAATTTCCGGGGTCCGGTAAACAGGCCACCGGGCTCCGCCGCCGGCCCATCATCACCGGCGACCATACGATGACGGTAAATGCTGTACGCCAGAAGCAGCAGCAGCCCCAGGACCAGGATCACGACAATGATAATGCCCAGGGTTCCGAGCCCGTCCAGCAGTTCGCCGGCACGGGTTATGCCCTCGGGGTCTCCGGAACCGGCGGAGGGCGCCGGCGCTTCGGGGACTTCCCTCAGCCGCAATCGTCGGGTGAGACGGGCATATATCGTTCCGATCTGATCGACGCTTAAGTCTTGCACGGGCCAGCCCGCGGACCCGGTTTTCTGCTTCCTGAAGCGAAGTTCCAGATAATGATTAGGGCGGAAAAAGCCGCGACGGCCATGCGTACTTCCATGGATTCCGGCAGGGGGCTGATTCCCCCCTCAATAAGAGCGGCAAAAAATAAAAACATGCTCGCCGGAAGCAGCATGCCGATGATCTCGGGGATATTCCGCCGAAGGTTCGACCGGCGGCTGTGGGTACCGGAAGCGAGCACGGTCCATCCGAGGAAGAGGCCCGCCGCCCCCGCCAGGATCAGCCCAGTCAGTTCGAACACCCCGTGGGCGGTGACGAACATCCAGAAATTCCCCCGACCGATGCTGTTATCCACATATCCCGCCACCGCGCCCAGAAACAGGCCGTTGTACAGCAGGAAGTACAGACTTCCCATGCCGCCGAGAAGTCCCGTGGCGAAGCTGACGTAAGCGATGCTGGTATTGTGCTGAATGTAGTAGGCAGCTCCCGCGAAACGGGCGCTGAGGCCCCGGCTGCTGAACACATTGCCCCGGTACATATCCTCGAATAATTCCAGCTGTTCCTCGGGGACCACCGCCGACGCGAAGCCCGGGTTGGCCATGGTGACTCCCATGGTTACGATGAAACTGCCCAGGAAAACGAGGGCCGCGACGGCGATAAAGACCCATCGGCGACGAAGCAGAGCCGGAACCGCGACAAACAGGTAGCGTCCGAGTCCGCCGGTTTTCGGCAGGCTTTTCTGATACAGCACGTGGTAGGCCCGGCCGACCAGGGCATTTATATATCGGATGGTTTTTATCGACAGACGCTGCTCCCGGGCGTTTTGCAGCTGATCGCAGAGCCGGCGGAAGCGCGAGGGAAATTCCCGGTAATCCTCCGGCGCCCAACGGCGTAGCGGCGTCGAGCAAAGGCGGGAAATTTGGGCCCATTCGCCCTGGTGCTCATCCACGAAACGCTCGCTTCGGCTGTAATAGGTTCTGCTATTCGGGTATGGCATGGTAGATATATACCTCTTCGAGAAAGCGCCGGTACTCTCCATTCTCCGGCAGATCGATATTCAGCGCCTCGGCGACTTTAGCAGCCAGTTCCCGGGTGCTATCCGTTCCGGCGACCGTATCCCGGTCCAGGGACCTGATGAAATCCCGAATCAGCTCGAGCTGGTTTTCATTGAGCCTGAGGCCCGGTGGCGGGTCGATGGAAATCGGGACTGCCTGCTCTCCCCGATCGAGATACAGCCCGGTGCGGGGAAGCTCGAGATCGCCCCTCGCATCATCCACCACCAGTGTTCCCGCCGCCAGATCCCCCAACCTACGATTGGTTTTCGAAATCAGCATGCTCAATGCTCCCATCAGCGGCACGATGGGAAAGTGATCCACCGCCCTCAGGAAATTCCGGAGAACCAGGACGGGGAAATCCAGGCCCCTCCCGTCATCACGAATTACCCTGATCTTCTGAGCCATCTTTCCCGGGGTGCGGCCATCGAAAAACCACTCGAACAGGAGATAGTACCACCACTGGAGCAGGAAATACATCAGCAGGAAAAATCCGCCGCTGAATTCAGACGTAAGCGGGGAGTAATTAACCGAAAGCAGAACCATTGCCAGCAGGACGAGGAGGAAAAACGCGAACTGGACGATTATGTCGATGAGGTACGCCGCGAGGCGGCTTCCGGCCCCGGCAATGCGATAGCTGAAGGTGATCCTCTCTGGAGTTTCGATGGTCCAGCGTTGGTTCATGTCGCCTACACCTCAGGCTCGGTTTCGCTGCTGACTTCCTCCCAGCGTGCGCTTATCGCGGTACTGTCGGGGCCGGTTTCGGCGTATTGAGCCCCGAGAAACAACAGGACCTGCGGAATAATATATAGGGGAATCAATATCGGGCCGGCGAGAAAGGCAAATATGCCAAAAGGGATCAGTCCCCGGACAAACACGCCCTGTCCGGTACCCCCGGCGATCACAGGGAGCAAAAAGGCCAGGAGAACGCCGAAGCCGTACAGGACCAGGAATATCCCTATGATCAGCAGGACCGCAAGCAGTAGCGCGCCGATAATCCGTCCCCGTCTCCCTCTGGTTTTATTCCAGCTTCGTTTAACGGCCTCCAGCGGTCCGCTGAACTCAAGGATTACCGATGGGACCGCAAACATCAGCGCGGCGGAGAGGTAGAATGTCGCTGCTATGCTAAACAGACCCAATGGGACCACCGGAACGGATGTGGAAAAATTGTCAATGAACGCTGACAGCACTCGGTCGACCAGGTTAGTCAGAAACGAGGTTATCAGGTTCACCCCCACCAACCGCCAGAACATGCCCTTTATTTCCCTGCGGTAATCCCAGAGCGGGTGTTCCTCCTGATTCCGGTATCGCTCCCTGATCCAGTGATGGAGCGCCGCCTGATATACCAGCGCCCCGATGCCGAAGATGATCACCGCGAAAAAAATCAGAGCGAAGTTTCCGCCATCGACCGCAGCGACTTCGCTTGCGGATGACCTAAATGCGGGAAACGCCATTCTGATGTTGAGCCAGAAATAGTATGCCAGAAGCAGAAGCCCCGGACCGAAACACAACAATCCGAATCCGTACAGCTGGGGCATATTGCGGCGAGTCAGAAGAAAAGCCTCCCTGACAACCTCCGTTGCACGGAAATCCTTCAAGTCATGGATCATGTGAGCCCGTCCTCAGCGGATTCATTGCTGGCCGCCTCCCATTGATCGCCGATCCGGGACAATTGGAGATCTTCCTTGTTCACCCGTGCGGAGAAGTACAGCAGGACGGCGGGAAAGGTATAAAGTGGGGAGAGGAAAATAAGGAGGAAATAACCCAGTCCGCCGAAACCGAAACCGAATCGGGTCATGTTACCCGCGCTGAGAACCTCTGTGAGATTGCCTGCGCTGATCAGAGAGACCGGCAACACCAACGCGAGAGATGCGGCGTACACCATCAGGTATATCAGTAGGAAAACCCCGAAAATCTTCCAGCGTTCGCCTTTGACCAGCGTGAAACTCCGGCGAATCGCCTCGCCGGCGCCGATATCCTCCAGGATAACCGCCGGAAACGCATAGGTCATGGAAATCATCAGCCATATGATAAAAACGTATACCGCGATCATCAGTAGGGTGGTGAGTAATCCGAAGATGGCAAATCCCCCTCCTGAGCCTCCAGATAATGCGAGGGAGATAAGCGTTATCGGCAAAACAACCACAAGAACCGATCCTGCGGCCATCAAACCGATGATCAGGGCCGTGGCGATGACTCTGCCGAGCTTTTTCCACATGCGCTGCAGCGGACCGGGGGCCTCAGCTTCTTCCCCCAGGTACTTTGCGGCGGTCCATTGGGTAAGATAAATATTCTGCAGCAATCCCGCGACGCCGGCGACCAGTCCGAATACGATCGCCGTGAAGCTGAACTGAAGCGGCAAACTCGCATCGGCGCTGACCACCGCGCTGTTCGCCATGGAGAATATTCCCCTGAAATAGAAAATCGATCCGATGGCCGGTATCGACTGGAAAGCCAGTACGATGAGAAAGACCCGGCCGAAATTGCTGAAGTAAAGGCGGAATGTTTCGCCCAAAGCCTGCCCGACGTTAAGCGGGCGAAGCTGATATTGCATGCAAGGCTCCTGGTACCAAAAAGTATGATAAAATCACTATACTGGACTTTTGAGATTATTCAAGTTCTTCCGCATCTGCTCTGCTCGCCGCATTCCAGGCCTTTTCAAGTTCTTCTGATTTTATGAGACTTGAGTCTCTCCGTAACCATGTATAGGAGAGTAGTCCCAGGATGGGTAAAAGCGATCGCAGCATGATATTCATCGTAACGGCCACTACCCCCGCCTGGCCCCGATAGGTCAGGAAATTGAGAAACAGTTGTCCGCGAAGTTGGTCTCCAGTAATCAGGTTCCTCAGAAGGTTCGCGATAATCGGGAGCAGGTACATCATCAGGTTCAGGAGGATAAACGCGACCAGGGGGGTCCAGATCTCACGGGAACGCATGGCCCATAATCTGGCAAGGGCCTTTCTTCCCGTAGTCTCACCTTCAATAACCATGGCATAGAGAAAAATCACGCACATGGAAGTAAATGCGGCAAAAAACAGGGAGAGGGTGATATACGCCGGGCCGATCACCCTGACGAGCAGAGTGCCGGGAATGTTGCCGGTAGAAAGCAGCCATCCATAGGCGATTCCCGGAATTATCGCAATTCCGATGAATATCAGAACCAACAGGAGATGAGCCCGAAACGCCGTCCAGAATAATCGGGCCGGGAGGGGATACGGATTGGAAATCCCCTGGTCTTTCAAATCGCGGATCTTCGGGAAGGAGCCGATAATCCGCATTGCTGCGAGTCCGTACCAGACATTGATTACAATCCCGATGGTGCTGTTCAGGATCGTCCAGATCGGCCGGGCCCGAAAACGGAGAAACTCGTTTCTGGTATTCGCAAACCAGGAACCGGGATCCACCGGTAATTCGGAAACCGAGAGCACTTCGATAATCAACAGCGGAATGAGTACCGGAAGCGCCCATCGGAGCAGGGCCGGTAAATTGCCGATGTACGCCGCCGCACTTCGACGAAGGAGCGATAGCGGGGTTGTTTTCTTGACCGGCTCATTTTCATCGCTCATCGCCACCCCCTCAAATCGATTTCCGCCACCGAATCAACAATATAGTCAGGCCGGTAGGGAAAGCTTTCCACTTCATCACTGCGGGTTACCCCGGAGAGCACCAGGCAGGTACTCATTCCCGCCTCAAGGCCGCCGACGATGTCTGTGTCCATCCGGTCTCCGATCACCAGGGTATCGTCGGGATGAACCCCCAGTTTGCGGGTTGCGATGGTCATCATCAGGCTGTTCGGTTTCCCGATGACATAGGGCTTCGCGCCGCTGGCCACCTCGATGGAGCTGAGGATGCTGCCGCAGGCCGGTTCGAATCCGTCTTCGGTGGGATCGATTATGTCCGGATTCGTACCGATGAAGCGCGCTCCGGCGCGGATAAATCGCGAAGCCTTGTTCATGTCGTCGAAATCGAACTGTCGCGTTTTTCCCACCACGACGAATTCTGGATTGTCCTCGGTAATGTCAAATCCGGCCTTTTCGAGCTCGGCGACCAGCCCTTCCTCGCCGATGGCGAACAAGCGCGCTCCAGGTCTCTGCTGGCGGAGAAAGAGGGCCGTAGCCATCGCCGAGGTTATAAAATCCGACTCCTCCAGCCCGTGGATGCCCCGCTGCTCGAGCTTCCCCTTCAAGGCCGCCGGGGAATCACCGGAATTATTGGTCAGAAAAAGGAAGGGCAGACCCATGGCGTGCAACTCGGCGATAAATTCATTGGCGCCGGAAATCAGATCCTTCCCGCGATATATCACCCCGTCCATATCGGAAATTACGCTCTTCATAATATTCGAAGTATAGTCATTCGCCGGGCTTCTGGATATGAAGAACTGCTGAGTAATTATGTGACAGTTGGAAAACTGTGTAATAATTTCACAGTCACCTCGTCTTCGCGTCCCCGTTTGTAAGCCCTGGAAAGGGTTGATTCCCTCTTTTTTTTCCGGAAATCAAGAAAACCCATGGCTTGGCACAACACCTGCATATCCGGATGCATGAGACAAAAACGCATATTCTTAGGATGTTTTACCCTCGCGTTTCTCCTTGCCTCCCTGGCTCCCGTCGCCGCTCAAAGCAGCATCGGCGGCGGGAGCTACTCATTGCTGAGGGAAGCCTGGCTCGATTCGGATATCTCATTGAACATGAGCCGGAAGAGCCTGGAGAACCAGGAGCTTCAGTTTGCACTGGCCAATGCGAGCCTCGGTACCGGATGGCAATTGGCGCTGGGTTCCGGACAGGGATCCGGCATGGAAATCAGGGAAGGCAGCGCATCTGACAGCCTGTTCTGGAACATCGCCCCGTCGGCCAGCGTGGCTTTCGGCGAAGATCAGCAGACCAACGCGGGGCTTTCCGCCAGGATCAGCCAGGACGGCCGGGGACCGGTCAGCATAGCCCCGCAGATAAGCCTCGCCCATCAGATCAGCGATCTCTCCGGAGCCGATGAATTCGATCCGGGGGAGCTCGCCGATTTCATATCCCTGCTTGAAAGTCGGGTCAGCCACGCTCAGCAGGAAATCGCCAGCGAAATCGATTTGTTCGGTCAGCTCAATGAGCTCTGGTCCGCAATCCTCGAAATAGAGGATCAGGAATATCAGCTCGATGAGCTGGAGGATGAGCGCCGGGACGCCGTACAGATTTTTTCCTACCCGGAAGGCGGAAGCTACGTGACCAATCTCGATTACCAGCTTGAAGTGCTCCGCCGGCAGCTGAACTACGGCCGACTGGTTCTCGAACAGGATCTGGCTTACTTCGTTGACAATACCGGTATTTCCCTTGATGCCATGCTCCTGGAACAGGCGCTGCGCGAGATAAGCGATGCGGCGGATGAAATTACTCCGCAGTACCCGGAGGGCCTGCCGGGGTTTGATGAATTCGCCAGCTACCGTTTCGCGATGCTCAACCGCGAGCTGGCGGAATCACGCCTGGGAGACGATCTTGAATCCGACCAGGCCGATTTGAGCCTGGGCGTCAGCGCCGGCGGAGCCCTGACCGACGGTAATCTGGATTCAAGCGACATCAGCGGCAGCATCGGAGTAAACATCGGAAGCCGCATCAGCGGCTCGCTGACCCTGGGATATCAGAGTGGCAGCGGACCAGCGGCCGGCGATAGCCCCTATGCCAGCCTCAGCCTCTCCTTTTCTGAAAGCGGAAGGGATGAAATAGATGCTCTGGAGCTGGAAACCCTGCGTATCCAGCTTGAGCGGGCCGAACTTTCCCTCCGGCTCAGTATGGAAACCGCCCAGCTTCAGGCCCAGGCATACGAAAATCAGCTCGCCCAGGCCGCCGACCGGCTCGCAAACCTGGAGTCCCAATTGGAAGCTCTGGGAGTAGAACGGGATGAACTTCTTCTTTCCCTGGAGCGGGGGGTCGCCTCGGAAGAAAACCTTGCCGACCTGGACCATCAAATCAGACAAGCGGAAGGCAAGCGGATCAGCGCAGTTATCGACGGGCTGATCATCCGTAAGCAGATTCAATCGGCGACCATCGACGTCGCCTCCATGGAATAAACGGAGGAATTACCATGAATAACGGAAAAAAGCGAAGGCGCAGAATAATCATCGGCGTAGTGGCCGTCCTCGCCCTGGCCACCGCGGGGACCATCGCGGCTGTAAGCCTTGGGGGAGGTTCCGCGGCTCCTGAGATCGATCAGGGAGCGAAGATATACGAAGTCAGGCAGGTATCGTACTCCCAGACCATCGAAGCCAGCGGAAATATCGAGGCGTCCCAGGCTGAATCCTACGTCTTCGCGGCATCCGGCAAAATCGAGGCAATTCTGGTGGGTCAGGGTGATGCAGTCGCCACCGGCCAGCTTCTCGCCGTACTCGACGATGACAGCCTGCAATACGAACTCGCCCAGATCGATTACAGCATTTCCCAGAAACGCAGCAGCGCAAGCCCCAGGGAGCTCGAACTGCTGGAAATGCAACGGGATATGATCCTTGAGGAGCTGGATGAGACACAGCTCGAATCCGATTTCGACGGCACGGTCAGCGAAGTGTACGTTGATGCCGGCGATACCGTAAGCCAGGGAAGGGAGATCCTCCGGGTGATCGATGTCAGCGCCATGGCGGCGACGGTGGCGATTGATGAAATCGACGCCCCGCTTATCGCAGAGGGTCAGCGGGTGGAGTTTATCTTTGACGCCTATCCGGACCTTCGATACAACGGTTACGTATCGTCGATCCCCCGGGAAGCCCGGGTTACCGGCAACGGCATCGCGGTACTCGATGTGGAACTGATTTTGAGCGATCCCGATGATAGCATCAAGCCGGCGTTCACCTTCACTGCGGAAATATTCGTGAACGACGCCGAGGACATCCTGGTGATCGACAAAAACGCGGTGATAAACGCCGGCGCTGACTCATCCATGGGAATGGCGCTTTTATACTCCGACGATACTCCCCAGCCGGTTCGCATCGGAATCGAGGAATACGACAATGACAACTACCGGGTGATAAGCGGTCTCGAGATCGGCCAGCGCTTACTGCCCCCCCAGTCCCTTATGGGAGGCGAAGGCGGCGATGGCGGATTGCCCATTCCCCTGCCCGGTATGCGAGCGGGCGGCGGTGATCGCATGCCGGGAGGAGCTCCTCCGCCGGGCACCGGAGGCAACGCCGGGCGAAATCCCGGGGGGAATTAGCATGCAGGCAGTTATACGGACAAGCGGTTTAGCGCGTTATTATCAGATGGGAGACACCGTCGTCAAAGCCCTCGACGGGGTGGACATCAGTATCATGCCCGGGGAAATGGTCTCTGTGATGGGTCCTTCGGGATCGGGCAAATCCACCCTTATGCACCTGGTGGGCTGTCTCGACAGCCCAACCGCCGGGAGCATCATGATCGACGGAGAAGATATCAGCGGTTTCGACGAAAAGCGCCTGGCGGTCATCCGGAATCGGAAGATCGGATTCGTGTTCCAGCAGTTCAACCTGCTGTCTAAGACGAGCATCCTGGACAACGTGGCCACCCCGCTGATGTACGCCCGGATTCCCGCCTCCGAGAGGCATCAACGTGCGGAGGAAGCCCTGGTGCGGGTCGGTCTGGGGGATCGGATGAGGCATCGCCCGAACGAACTGTCAGGAGGACAGCGTCAGCGGGCGGCCATCGCCCGAGCCCTGGTGACGAATCCCAGCCTCATCCTCGCCGACGAACCCACCGGGGCCCTGGACACGAAAACCGGAGCGCAGATTATCGAGCTTTTCCATCAGCTCCACCAAGAGGGAAACAGCTTTATGGTGGTGACCCACGATCCGGAAGTCAGCGCGGAATGTCAGCGGACCATCCGTCTGCGGGACGGCAGGATCGAGGAGGCGGCATAATGGTAATCGAGAATATCAGGCTTGCGCTCCAGAGTTTCATCAGCAATAAAATGCGGACCCTGCTCTCGGTCCTGGGCATAGTGATAGGGGTGGCATCGGTCATCGCCGTCACCTCCCTGGGAAACAGCGCGACACAGAGCATCCAGAGGCAAATCGCCGCCACGGGACTGGAGAGCCTTACCGTGATACCCCGGGGATTCGATCGGAACTTCGAGTCGAATTTCACCGTGGAACTGGCCGATTCAATCCTGGCCAACGTCGATGGCATAGAGCATGCGGTTGCGATGAACGGGAGCAACGTAAACATCCGGGCCGGCTCCAATACCTGGAGCGGCAGCGCCAACGCGGTATTCCCCGAGTACGCCGACGTGTTCGATTACCAGGTCGCCGAAGGCGGGTTTATCAGTGAAGAGATGAACGAGAGCGCTGACATGACCCTGGTCCTCGGAAGCGAGGTCGTCGAAGATCTATTTCCCGACGGGGGAGCCATCGGCAGCTATGTACGGGTTTTCGCGAATAATTCGAGCCGCAGCTTCAAGGTCGTGGGCATCATGGAAACCCGAACCGCGGGCTTCGGACAATCCTTCGATTCGGCGGTATACCTACCCTACAACACCTATGCCCAGCGATACAGCGGTTCGAACATTGTGGGCAGTTACGCCTTGAGCACCGCCGAAGGGGCCGACGTCCTGGCCATCGCCGACGAGCTGGAAAGTTTCCTGACCATCAGGCTCGGCGAAGACAGTTTCAGAGTCATGAGCCCGGCGACCATTGCCGAGGCGGCGAGCTCGGTGACCGAGACTCTCAAC
>CAWZYW010000036.1:0-10888 GCA_963966255.1 uncultured Salinispira sp.
CTGAAGCACCAGTGTTCCCGCCTGATGGTCCCGGCGTCCGATGCGGACGGCGGTTCCCGGGGTAATGCCGGAGTTACCTAAAAATTCCAGGAATGCCGCTTCGTGATGGTCCACCCTGGTCACCCGGAGCTTTCCGCCGGACTCAAGCTCGCTCAAGGGCCGATCGAGTATTTCAGGAATGCTTCCGTCGGTCCGGGGAATTGGATCGCCGTGGGGATCCGATAGCGGATGTCCCAGGATTTCGTCGATGCGGGCCAGGATACGTTCGCTGAAGGCGTGCTCCAGTACCTCCGCTTCATCATGAACGTGAACCCAGTCGAGGTCCAGAACTTCCACAAGAAACAGTTCGATCAGCCGGTGCCTGCGCAGAACCGCCACCGCCTGACTCCGGCCATTTTCGGTGAGACTGACCCCCCGGCGGGGGATGTACTTGACCAGGCCGGTGCCCTCCAGTGTTTTCATCATCGAAGTGATGGTTCCCGGAGTCAGGCCCATTCGCTCGGCCAGGAGGCCCGGGCTCACCGGTTCTTCGGGCCGATCAAGTGAAGCGACGAGAATCTGCTTGAGATAGTCTTCGGTCGTGCTGCTCATACCCGAACAGAATAGCGGTATTTTGCTTGACAGGTCAAGATTTGTTTGACTATATATAGACTGAACTTTGAATATTCAAAAAGAGGTGATATAATGATCTCGATTAAGTTCCCGACGATATATCGAATGGCCGGCTTGCTTGCAGCTATCCTGGCCGTATTTGTCCTGTCCGGTTGCGGTGATTCCGGACAGAGTGCTGAAGAAGTCTCATCGGCGGACTCCGACGACGGCATACTTCGTGTGGTGGCCACCACCACCCAGGCCGGCGATCTGATGCGCATTCTCAGCGAGGGATCCGACCGGGTCGAAGTAACCCAGCTCATGGGAGCCGGGGTAGATCCCCACCTGTATCAGCCCACCGAAAGCGATGTAGCCGCCATGAACCGGGCCCAGATGGTGGTCTATTCGGGCCTGCATCTGGAGGGCCAGTTCGATGCGGTATTCCAGGCCCTTGGGGAGCGGGGAGTAATCATCTACGCCCTTTCCGATCCGGTGCGGGATGCCGGTTTTGTCATCGGTTCCTATGATGCCGAGGAAGCCGCCGCCGGGGCGGATGACCCACATTTCTGGTTCGACCCCCGCAACTGGGCCCTCGCCGCCGAGGACCTGGCTTCGGTGCTGGCCGAAGTACTGCCAGCCGAGGCCGATACCTTCCGCCGCAATGCCGAAGCCTACAGCGCTGAACTTGATGCCCTGTATGAATGGGCGAACCAGGGGCTCAGGTCGGTGCCCGAGGGTCAGCGTTATCTGGTTACCAGCCATGACGCCTTCCAGTATTTCGGGGCGGCCTTCGGCTGGCGCATGCAGGCCATCCAGGGGATCAGCACCGAGGACGAGGCCGGCGTCGGAGATATTCAGGATACCGTTGATTTCGTCATCGGAAACCGCATCCCGGTACTTTTCGTCGAATCGAGCATACCGCCGGATACCATCGAAGCGGTTATCGAAGCCATCGCAGCAGAAGGCGCTCTGGCCCGCATCGGAGTCAGGGAACTGTTCGGCGACGCCATGGGGGAAATCGGCAGTTTCGGAGGCACCTATATCGGAAGCATCGCCCATAACGCCCTGACGATCCTCCAGTCATACCGGGCAGCCGGGGTGGCCGTGAACATTCCCGACTGGCCTGGGGAAATAAATCTGGAGCTGCCGGAAGATTACCGTTAAGATATACACTCACCCGGAGGTGTCATGAGTCCCGAAACCCGTCGTCAGTCCGATATTCTGATCCACGAAACCGCTGCGGATTTCGATCCGGTGCTCAGTGCCAATGACCTCACCGTAGCCTATGACGCCAAACCGGCGATCTGGGATATCGACCTTCAGGTGCCTCCGGGAGTCCTGATGGGTATCGTGGGCCCCAACGGAGCGGGTAAGAGCACCTTCATCAAAGCCGCGCTGAACCTGCTTCCCCGCGCCGGAGGATCAATCCTGTTTTTCGGCAAACCCTATTCGCAGGTCCGCAACCGGGTGGGCTATGTGCCCCAGCGCGACTCGGTGGACTGGGACTTCCCCACCACCGTGCTGGACGTGGTCACCATGGGCCTGTATCACTCCCTGGGCTGGATCCGCCGACCGGGTCGCCGTGAGCGGGATCTCGCCATGACCGCCCTGGAACAGGTGAAACTTCAGGATTTCGCCGGCCGACAGATCAGCCAGCTGTCCGGCGGGCAACAGCAGCGGACCTTCCTGGCCCGGGCCCTGGTGCAGGACGCCGACTTGTATTTCATGGACGAGCCCTTCGCGGCGGTGGACGCCCTTACCGAGAGTGCCATCCTCGCGATTCTGCAGGAGCTGCGCACCCGGGGCAAAACCGTGGTGGTGGTTCACCACGACCTGCAGACCGTGGCGGATTACTTCGACTGGGTGGCTCTGCTCAACGTTTCCCTGGTAGCCAGCGGTCCGGTTTCCGAGGTATTTACCGACGAACTCATCGAGCTTACCTACGGGGGCAGGGTGAACTCCCTGAATCCGGGAAGCGGCGGTGGAGTCGGCGCTGCCAGCAGCGATTCCGCCCCCCATGGAGCGTCACTATGATGGGATCCGAAGCCCAGGCAGGTATCAGCGACCGGAATGTCTGGATCATCACCGGCATCGCCATACTGATACTTCTCCTCTCCCTTCCGCTGGCGGTACTGTTCGGCGTCCGATTCACCTATACGCTGCAGACTGTCACCCTGGGCGGCGCGTTGCTGGGAGCCGTCAGCGGGACCGTGGGAAGCTTCGCAGTGCTGCGCAAGCAGAGCCTGCTCGGCGACGCTCTGAGTCACGCGGCCCTGCCCGGAGTGGGCATCGCCTTCCTGGTGGCCGGCCGGCAGCTGTGGGCCCTTTTGGCCGGTGCCGCCATCGCCGGCCTCATCGGAGTCTGGTTCATCAATCTGGTCACTCGAAACACCCGGATCAAGCAGGATACCGCCATGGGCATCGTCCTCACAGGATGGTTCGCACTGGGCATCGGCATCCTTGCATTTATCCAGCAGCGGCCCGATGCAAGCCAGGCGGGGCTGGACTCCTTCATTTTCGGACAGGCAGCCGCCATGGTGAGGAGCGACCTATACACCCTCGCCGGGGTCGGCGCCGCCCTGATCCTGGTCATCGCCCTTGCCTGGAAGGAATTCAAGCTGATCACCTTCGATCCCGATTTTGCCGCGGCCAACGGTTTCCCCATCAGGTTTATCACCGGCCTCCTTCTGGCCCTCCTCGTGATGACAGTAGTCCTCGGGCTGCAGCTGGCGGGGGTGGTGCTGATGGTCGGGCTTCTTATCGCACCGGGAGTCGCAGCCCGGCAGTGGACCAACAAGCTTGGACAGATGGTGGTCCTGGCGGGGGTCATCGGCGCGGCCTCCGGCGGCGCCGGCGCCGTGGCTTCGGCGCTTGACCGGGACCTGCCCACCGGTCCGCTTATTATCGTGTTCGCCGCCCTGTTTGTCCTGATTTCGATTTTCTTCGCCCCGGGCCGGGGAATGCTGTGGGTATGGAACCTCCGCCGGCGCAACCGGACGGAACACGCCGCCGACAACGTACTGAAATTCGTCATCGAGTATGGCCGATCTCACAACGACCCGAACAAGCCGGTGAGCTCGGAATTCCTCGAGGGGGTGCTGGGTTCCAGCGCCCGGCGGGGCATCCGAGAACTGTTGCTATCGGGCCGACTCTCCGCCGATGAAGACGGTTATCGCCTTACTCCCGGGGAGACCCGCGATCTTCCGGAGGGGGGCTGATGCACGCCATCGAACGGATTCTGGTATGGCTCTCACTCCAGGTCGCAAGCCTCGAACAAATCAACGCCTTTTTCGGGAGCGCTCAAAACACCGCCATCGTGCTCGGGGCCCTGATCGCCCTGTCGGGTGGCATGCTCGGATCTTTCCTGCTGCTCCGGGGAATGGCCCTTACCAGCGACGCAATCAGCCACACGGTTCTCCTGGGTATCGTCGTGGCGTTTATGATCATGGGCGCGGTGGGAGCGATACCGGATATCAGTTCGCCATGGCTTCTCATCGGAGCCGCTGCGGCGGGAGTCAGTACGGTGGTCCTCACCGAGCTGCTCAACAGTTCGGGGCTGCTCAAGCAGGACGCGGCCCTGGGCCTGGTGTTTCCCCTGCTGTTCGCCCTGGCGGTGATATTCATTTCCCGGTACGTGGAGGATGTGCATATCGATGAAGACGCGGTGATGGTCGGCGAGATCGGCATAGCCTGGGCAAATACCAATTCCCACGCCTTCGGGGATTACGAGACCCTGGTTATCGACCAGAACGATCCCCAGGCCGAGATCAGCCGCCGCTGCGTAAATTGCCGTGAAGAAGGAATCAGTCCGAGGGATCCCGGCGCGGTTTTCGAGGAACTCTGTACGAACTGCGGGGAATACTCTCCCGCAGAGGCATATCGTGCGGGCTTTTCCGATGAACCGCCGGTTCTGGTTTTCTGGCCCCGTTCGATCACCGTCATGCTCGTGCTGTTCCTGCTGACCCTCGGTTTCGTGCTGCTCTTTTTCAAGGAGTTGAAGCTTTCCACCTTCGACCCAGGTCTTGCCCGGTCCCTGGGATTCCGGCCGACTCTGCTGTTATACGTGCTTATGTCCCTGGTCAGCCTGGTGGCGGTGGGGGCTTTCGAAGCGGTGGGTTCCATACTGGTCATCGGGTTTTTTATCATTCCGGCCGCAACGGCCTACCTGGTCACCGACCATCTGGGAGTGATGATTCTTCTCAGCGGCATCATCGGAAGCCTTTCCTCTGCCTGGGGTTATCAGTTGGCCCGGGGACGTTTCCTGGGATTAAACCTTGATCGCCTGGTTCCCGGCGGATGGGATACTTCCATATCCGCATCCATTGTGGTGATGATGACCATGATATTCCTTGCCACGCTTATGGCCTCTCCGCGCTACGGCCTGATCTCCGGCATCCTCCGGCGATACCGTCGCAGGCGGGAGTTCAACGATCAGGTTATCCTGGGACATATCTACCACCACAGCGGCCAGGAGGACCAGCGATCCGAACTGGAGGCCGGCAGCCTGCGGGTTCATGTCCAATGGGAACAGCCGGTGCTTGATCGGGTCATTCAGCGAATACGCTCCAGGGGCCTGGTGGAAATAGATGAGGAAGGGTGTTTCTGCCTCACCGAAGAAGGGCGAAAAGAAGTTGAAAGTTTCTGGCAATCGGGCCTCGCCCGCAAAGCGCCTCCCCCGAGGAAACGAGGCCAGATCCGGGTGAGTACCCGGGACTGATCATCGGTCGATCTTGCTTGAAAACGGCATTTACGGTATTCTCCAGTTCCGCTCAGGGTAAGTTTCTCCCGGGAAATGGTAAAATATGAAGCCAGTACGTTTTAAAATGCCGCATATCGAAGAATCCCGGACCAGGAAGCGCAACCGGGAGCAAATTCTCCAGACCGCCTATGAAATGATAGCCGAACGGGGGCTGTTTATCCTCAGTATCAGCGATCTGGCTAGGCAGGCCCGGCTGACCCGCAGGACCGTGTATAATTACTATGAGACCTTCCGGGAGCTGCTGGCCGACCTGCATCCGCTGGTAATCAAACATTTTACCGATGAATGCGAACATTGGCTTGAGAAAACCGGCACTGACAGAATTTTCAAGCCCGAATCCGGCGGTCCCTTGTATTCCCTGTTTTCCGCAATGAACGCCGTTATGCACGATGATCCCCAGATGCTCCGATACCTGGTTCGATTGGACCACTTCCTGGCGGCGAACCCCGACCTGCTGGAGCGCTCCCTGCACCCCGCGCCGTATATCGTTCAACACGGCGGCATCCGCGAAGCTCTGAGGGAGCTCTGCGACGAGGCACGGGCAGAGGAGCTGGCTCTGATGGCCGCCGAATCATTTATCGCATATACCGAACGGATTACCTTTCGCCGCGGAGCGTTTTCCCAGGCGGGAATGCCCCGGGCGGCGGATTTCCATGAGTATTTATCTATCATGATCAACGGCATCCTGCAGGAGGCCCGGGGGTGAACCTGGAAATCCTCAAGTACGACGACAGCCGGACCCTGGCTGCCAAGCGCCTGCACATCCTGAACAGCGCATATCGCCTCTTTCTTGAGAAAGGCATCGATCCGGTGACCATGGTGGCAATCGCTTCCGCCGCCGGCGTAACCCGACGGACCCTGTATAACTATTACGAAAACCGGGACCTTATCGCCGAAGACCTCCAGATCCTCACCGTCGAGAAGGTGAACTGGTTCGACCGCCTGCGCAATCGACTCAGCCCCGGCAGCGATCTCTTCGAGGCCCTCATGGGATTCGCCAGGGAGCTGTTGAAATTCCACCTCGATGAAATGCGTTTTATCACCAAGTTCGATAACTATTTCGCCGATTCCTATCCCAGCGACAAGTTCCCCCGGTATCTCGCGGATCGATTCTCGACACTCGATCGGGAGATCGAAGTGCCGTCGGCATTCGTGACCATCATCCAGGTCTATCTGGCCTACCTGCAGCGCCTGGTTATGATCGCCGGCGACTCGGCATTCGATTACGCGGAACACGAAGAGCACATAGCCTTGTTTACCCGGACCATTGTCAGGGGATTCGAAGGCACGACCTGATTTTTTCTTTTTTTTCCGCTACTGAGTAAAAAAAAACTTCGGTTTCCCTATAATGATATTGGGGATATCGTGGATTTTTTTATCGTTTTCACGGACATTGAGGGAAGTACCAGACTCTGGGAGCTCTATCCTTCTGAGATGTTCCGGGTTATTGCCCGCCACGATGATATCATCCAGTCGGCCTGCGACGAACACGGCGGCCGCATCGTCAAGACCATGGGCGACGGTTTTTTCATAGTTTTCGAAGACGTGCGGGCGGTCCGGGCCGCGGTGGCCATGCGCAATGCCTGCGAAATCGAGACCTGGGATATCGGAGAACAGGTCAAGATTAAGGTCGGCATCCACCGCAGCGAGGTTCGGGAACGGAACTCCGATTTCTACGGTCAGGGCATAAACCTCACCGCCCGGCTGGTAAGCGCCGCCTGGGGCAGCCAGATCCTCTGCACCCGGGAAGTGATCGAAGCGCTGGAAGCACAGGAATCACAGGATGCGAAGCTTACTGGCCGCTACCTGGGCGACGGCCGGCTGAAGCATATCAGCGACTCAGTACCTCTCTACCAGATCGAAGAAGCCGAAGATTCCCGTAGTTTTCCCGAACTTCGGGCCCTGGTTCCGAATCCCTGTAATTTCGGTGCGCCGGTTATGCCGCTGATCGGGCGTGAAGCAGATATAAATGAGATTAGCATTCGCCTACTGGAGAGAAGCCAGCGTTTAGTCACAATCTATGGAATCGGCGGTGTTGGAAAAACCACCCTTGCGAAATCATTGGGAAAATCCCTGCTGCCCGTATTTCCAGGTGGTGTCTTTTTGGTGGAATTTAAGGGCTTGGAAGGCTCCCTTCCATATTCGATTCAACAACATTTTGGGTTTCTCGAAGAAAAAGGTGAGGATGATTTTAAACAGTATCTTTCTGCTCATAAGTGTTTGATTATCCTCGATAATTTTGAAGTTTCACTTGAGTTACGCGATCAAATTCCTGAATTACTGGAGACCTATCCTAAGCTTCAGGTTATCATTACCTCTCGACGATTACTGGAATTATCTTATGAAAACCCCTATCATTTACTGCCTTTACAAACTCCATCTGAAGAGGCAGATACCCCTCAAAATTATGACGCAATTCGATTGTTCATGTTGTGTGCAAAAATCCATGCTCCTGATTTCGAAATTACTGCGGATAATTCCGCTCAGGTAATTACCATTTGCCGGGCGGTAAACGGAGTTCCTCTTGGAATACAAATTATTTCAACGTATTTGAGGGTTCTAACTATTTCTTCCTTGCTTGCAAAAACCGAGAGGATATTGGATCTGAAGAATACCCAAACCGATGCAGCGCAGAGGCATTCATCTTTAGGGCAAATCATTGAGTGGAGTTATTCACAAGTAGGATCAGAGATGCAGCAAATACTGCGCGCACTTGCCATCCTTCCTGATCCGATTGATAGCGTCGCACTTAGTCAGATAATTTCACAACCTGAAGAACTCCTCATTGATGATTTATTTTCATTGAGCAAAACGAGTTTAGTCCAATGTATTCTGAGTGATGACTCAAAACCGGAATTTAAGGTAATGCAACTAATTCGGGATTTTTTACATGCTGAAACGACTCCTGTTGAATTAGAGCAGTTTCTCGTGGGTTCGATTCGTTATTATTCAAATTGTCTTAATCCGATTGAATTCATTGAAGGAGCAAAGTCGAATTCTGAACTATTAGCCATATTGGCAAAACACGGGAATAATTTGACCTATTTGCTTGATTTCGCTGTTTCCGAGCATATTGGGGAGGCACTTCCAATTTCACAATTTATGGTATGGGCATTGCTTCATACCGGAAAATCCGAAAGCGCACGGCATTACTGCAATCGTTTTATTGAGATTGCACCTGAGGATTCTATCCTGCAGTATCTAAAATTTAAAAGTATGCCGGAAACAACAAATGCTTCTGAAAAAGACATATTTGATTACTCCCAATTCGAATGGCCGTGGTCAGAACGATTACTTTGTGAGCAGTTATCCCTGACAGTACGAAATATCGAGAGAGCAAAGCAAGATCAGTATATCCTAGACATTATGTCTACTATCACTGACAAATATTCATTGTTCCGAATTCAAAGAATACGTATTCGGCAGAGCTTGGAAAATGGGCATATCGATAACTTGGAGCATTTAGTGAGTGACTACCTACAATCCAGTAGACTTTCTCCCCGCGATTATGTTCATGGGGCAGTTTTTCTGCTTCATCTATATGAGCAGAAGCCCGATTTATTTCGCAGAGAGGGTTTAGCTCGGATTCCTGAGATTTTAACGTTGGCAATCGATCATATGAGAGCAAGCAATTATGTGAAGCTTATACTGAATATTTCGGATCTTTATTTAAATTCACTTCAGGAGTATACAATCGCGTTGGAGTTTGCCCAGCAGGCCATGGATTTAGCAGGGAAATATAAGTTATTTGCATTAGAAGTATGGGCGAAATTATTATCACTAAAAAGCCAGCTCTTATCGCAGGATATAGACCAAATCACATCTGAGCACGCAATTATTCCAGGAGAAATCGAAAATATAAATGCTTCCGATATAAAAATCATCTCACTGCTTCTCTATTTGGATATTCTAAAGATTTTAGCTGATCCGCAAGAAACACACTATAAAAAAAAGATCGAAAAGGAAATAGAAGAAAGTGGTCTTCATTATTTCAGGCAGTACCTATAAATTGCTCGCTCTATTCCAAGGAGGAAAAGCATGGGTGAAGTCAGGACAGCAAAAAGTCTTATGGCATTGGCTATTTTTCTTTTCGCATCAAGTTTTGTATTTGCTGGCGGAGGACAAGAAGAGGTAGCCGGCAATCAGACCCAACAGATAAAAATGGGTGATGATTTGCAGAATATTCTTTCTCAGTTCAGTTCAGATCTTCTCCCGGCTCAAGCAGATCTGGTCTTTCAGTATTTCTATTTTCCACAAATAATTTTCGCTTGGGTATATCCGCAGCGCGATGCGAGTTCAGAGGTTAGTGATCTCCGAATTATTGAAGATGTGCTTAAGCAAGAGTTTATTACCCTTACAAGAGATGGGCAACAATTTTATGGAAACTATCGGATTTTTAAGATTCATAAAAATGGGGACATCACACCACTCGGTGGAGTCCCATACGGCCAACTTTTTGCCCTAGTGTTCATTGATGAGAATACGAGATCAAAGCCCTTTAGTATTTCGATTTTCGGTTCCCAATCCAACACGATAGCTCTGAATCTGAAAAACATACCGGATGGTCCGGTGTTTAATATGCTTGATGATGAAGATGCCCGCTATTTTTTTGAAGAGTGGGCTACATCTGATGATACGCAAAACTTTGTACTTGGGCGCGCCTATCTCGTTGATGGCGGTGAGAATGGAGAGTTCTTCTCTGAACTCGAAGAGCTACCAGTGTACTATCGCCGCTTTCAAAGTTTTATCCAATTTGAGATTGTGGAATGGCCGGCTGATGATCCGCTTATCATTATCGATGATTGATTTAAATCTTCTTTGCCAATACCGGGCTCAAAACATCGAGCCCGGTAACTGTAGATATCGAGATACATCGAAGCCGTAATCGGACACATTCTGTGAACGAATTTTATTCCCGCTTCTCTATTGTTTTTCCTCATGAAGTATACGTAGCATCATCTCAGAAAGTACGACGAACATTCCGATCACAAGCAAAACATCAGCAAGATTAATCACTATACTCCTGGATTGAATGGTGATGAAAAAGTAATCAACCACCCCGCCTGATCTTAAAATTCGATCCAGAACATTTCCCAGCCCACCTCCTGATAGAAATATAAGGCCCGTTCGAATCTTTGACGAAAATTTAAATCGGGTGAGAATGTATACCAGCATTGCCAAGATACCAATGCTGATAAAGCTCAGAACAATAGGAATCCAAATTGGGGTATCGTTCTGGTGGAAGCTAAAAGGCATTCCATCATTGTTTATGGGGGATATTTGGAATATTAATCCTTTCACAGGTACCGAATGAACGAAGCCCTGACCGTGGGCGGCAGCTTGTAGTACTAGCTGTTTCAGGATTTGATCCAGCCCCGCGAGACTCATAATCTGTAAATAAGGCTTCCACAAGTCTATTGTCATAGCTTCCCGCGCTCCCTCAAGGTAACTATAGTTTTTAAATAACTATGTAGGGCCTCCTTAAAAAACCTTAACCCTATACATATAAATGAAATATTGCTAGAATTTTCCTGTTGG
>CAWZYW010000037.1:0-10824 GCA_963966255.1 uncultured Salinispira sp.
GGCACCCCCCGAGTATACACCCGAGGCGCCCTCTGGATGGCCGGTGGCCCCAACACCCTCCGCCCGGGGGATCGGCGTGGCGGGAATATGGCCGCTTCGCACCAATCGGCTGACCAGACCGCCCTCTCCATCCCCCGCCAGGAACAGGGGGTACCGGCTGGCCACTTTAAGGCTGCCCACCAGCTCGATAACCTGCTCTACGGTATCGAAGTTTTCCCTGAACAGTATTACCCCTCCGGGGCGCACGTCATCCAGCAGTGACAGATCAGCCTTCGAGAGAGCGGTCAAAGCTCCGCCGTCGGATCCGTATCGAAACTGGACAATCAATAACTGACCGATCTTCTCGCTCAGACTCATCCGGGAGATAATATCGGCGGCCTGCGCCCGGGCTGAGAGCTCAACAAGGAGTGGTTCCGACAGCTCATCCTCAAGCGGTTCCGACGTCACCTGAGCGGGAATCTCTGATCTGGCATTGGAACATGCGGAAAAAAGTAGTACTATAGTAAAAGCGGCAAGAAACAATCCGCCGAATCTTCCTGAAAACATAACATCCATCCGGAACTGATATACAGCATTATGTGAATTCCGTTGTATACAAATTTGCACAATTACGACTCAACCTGAAGCCCCTGAATTTTTTTATCCTCGTATATTCTTTCCCGGCAATGTTTTGCAGGCAACGACCATCAAAGTCTTCGTTGGCACATTTATTGCTTATTAGTTCATGCGAAGCATCAATAATTGGGGTAACACATACATGAGCGACCATACTTTACCGCTGATAGTAACACAAAAAAGACATGGCCGGGCGATTTCCAGAGAAATCCGGACTGAAATCATCAGAAAATCTATCCACATGCTCATCGCCTTCACCCCGCTCCTCGCACAGACCATCGGCCGCAACATCACCGTCATGCTTCTGCTCGGAGGCATCCTTCTGTACAGCTTCGCAGAAATGCTCCGCCTGCGGGGAAAAACAGTTTTCCTTATTTCCCGGCTGACCCGTCTTTCAGAACGCCGGCGGGACCGGGGGCATTTCGTTCTGGCCCCGGTAACCCTGGGTTTCGGCGCTGTTCTTGCGCTCGCTCTCTATCCCGAGCCCGCTGCCTCCATAGCCATCTACGCACTTGCTTTCGGCGATGGCCTTTCCAGCCTCTTCGGGAAAATTTTCGGCACTATCCGCATCCCATTCACCGGCGGAAAATCCGTTGAAGGCAGCTTCACCTGCTTCATCGCAGTCTTTGTGTCGAGCTTCATCGTGCTTCAGGATCTTCGATTTGCAGTCCTCATCGCACTGTTTTCCACCTTGCTCGAGGCTCTTCCCACCAAGGACTTCGACAATCTGGTGCTTCCCGCCGGGACCGGCTTCTTCACCGCGCTGCTGCTGATCGGGTAAAAACGCCAGCAACAGCTCTCGATGTCCCGGATCTCTCGGGACGATTATCAGTACCAGAAATAATCGTAGAACAGGCGTAGAAAATAGAACGTCAGCCCAGTGATGATCATCCCCCCGCCGACTATCCCGCCAAGAGCCGTCAAACTGAAATGCAGCAGGGCATGGCCAACCAGGAACATCAGGGCGAATAGGACCCGGGCCAATTCCTGCCGGGAAAAACGTTCCCATAAATGGGATATGTAACCCAGACCGGCGACAATCAGGAGCCCACCCACCGACCAAAGAAGCTCCCGGTAGTAATAGGTTTCATACAAATAGTTCGCATTGAGTCCTGAAGTATTCATTGGCAGCCCAAGCGCGATAAATCCGGACAGGAAAAAGAGTATGAGCATTGTGGTTCCCTGGTGCTGGTACTTTATTCCAAGGAGATACAGACTGATGGTGAAGCCGCTCAGAACTCCGATGAGATACATACCAAGGCTGATGCGGGAAATCATCAGAAGCAAGCCCTCATTGGCCCCGAAATAATTCAGCATAAAATTAAACCCCTTCAGGAGCTCTCCGGACAGGGAAAACAGGAAGAGGTAGAGGAAGAGAAGGTGCGACGCCGTGATTCTGCGAAAGAAGCGGATAAAGAGGCCGGCGAACACCCCCGCGACCGCCAGGGAAGACCCGGCGACGAGTATGACACGGAAAATATTGGCGGCGTCGGGACGGGATAAAAGGGATTCCAGGAGCTGGCTTCCTGAAGGAATGCCCGCTTCTGGGCTTGCGATCACCGGCGAGATTATCTGCCGGGCAGGTATAATGTCGGGTACCAGAGCCCCGGCGACCATGAATGATACAAAAAAACCGGAGAACAGGATCCAGATAAATAATGTCCAGTATACGAGATTCCTGCTTTTAACCGTCATATGGTTCAGTATAACATAGTGAAAGAGAGAAAACGCTACAGTATCGCGGTTCTGGTACGATAAACTAAATGGAGGTTCGTCCATGTTGGCACGCAATCGAAATTATAGATTCCTGACGCCGGTAGCCCTGATGTTCGTTCTTTTTGTCGGGACACCCCTTTTCGGCGGTGATGTGGCGTATTTCCTGAACCTCGGCTTCAGCGATGACAGTTCGACGTTTATGTTCGGCCAGTACGGAATTGACGAGGAAAGCTCCAAACCATATGCCGAGAGCTACATTGTGGATGTTGCGGACAACGATTTCGTCCCCGGCGGAACCGCCCAGATCATGGCGGACCAGCCGGCAGTTCCCGGCCAGGACGGCATCGGCGCACTGTTCAACCTGACCCGCATGCAGCATGAAATCGCGGAGGAATATGAAATTGATCACCTGAACATGGGCCGGCTTGTCTATCTCTATATCAACGGCAGCGAGCCCAAGCGGGAAATTTCCTTCAGGGATTTCAACACCGGCACACGCTATACTATCAGTCTGATACAGTCCGTGCGGGGCAGTGAGGACGAACCGGAAGCGGCTTTCCACATTAACCTGAGCGCAGAAAGAAGTGATGGTGGACGGGAAGTGCGCACCATCGGTCTGCCGAATTACTTCCGGGAAAACATCAACAATTACAACATCAAGCAGGTGCTGCTTTCGCCCGACGAGCGGTCGGTGATCATCGTGGTGGAGAAAATTCTCGATTACGAAGGCGGGAGATACCTGCGCTATATGGTTGAAACTGCCCGGCTTTACAATTAGTATCCTGTCATTATGGCAGAAAAAATCACTCCGAGAGCGGAAAACTATTCCGATTGGTACATCGACATCGTCACTCAGGCGAAACTCGCCGATTACAGCCCCGTGCGGGGCTCCATGGTCATCAGGCCGCGGGGATACGCCATCTGGGAGAAGGTCCAGTCGAACCTCGATCGTATGTTCAAGGAAACCGGCCACCAGAACGCCTATTTTCCCCTGTTAATCCCTGAAGAATTTATGCGCCGGGAAGCCGAACACGTAGAAGGGTTCGCTCCGGAGCTGGCGGTGGTAACCCACGGCGGCGGCCAGGAGCTGGAAGAGCCCCTGGTTATCCGGCCCACCTCGGAAACCATCATCTGGAGCATGTACAAAAAGTGGATCCAGTCCTACCGCGATCTGCCCCTGCTGATTAACCAATGGGCGAACGTCATGCGCTGGGAAAAGCGCACGCGGCTTTTCCTGCGCACCAGCGAGTTCCTCTGGCAGGAAGGCCACACCGCCCACGCAACTGCCGAGGAAGCCGAAGCCGAAACTAAAACCATGCTGGAGGTCTACAAGACCTTCGCCGAAGAATACATGGCCCTGCCGGTGCTCACCGGTGTAAAGAGCGAAAGCGAAAAATTCGCCGGCGCCGTGGCCACCTACGCCATCGAAGCGATGATGCAGGACGGAAAGGCTCTGCAGGCAGGAACCAGCCATTTCCTCGGCCAGAATTTCGCCAAGGCATTCGATGTGACCTTCCAGAACAAGGAAGGCAAGCTGGACCATGTATGGGCATCCAGCTGGGGCGTATCCACCCGTCTCATAGGGGCGCTGATTATGGCCCATTCCGACGACAGCGGTCTGGTGCTGCCCCCCAAACTCGCTCCCACCCAGGTGGTGGTGGTGCCGATCTTCCGCAACAAAACCAAAGAAGCGGTGATGGAGTACAGCGAAAAGGTGTACGGACAAATCAAAGACACCCTCGGCGGCCTGCCTCAAACCGTTCAGATGGATACCGACGAGCAGAACTCCCCGGGCTGGAAGTTCGCCGAGTACGAAATGATCGGCATCCCGATCCGCATCGAAATCGGTCCCCGGGATATGGAGAACGGCAAGGTCATGCTGGTCCGCCGCGACACAAAAGAAAAAATTCTGATGAATGCCGACGAGGTGGCTGCGGCTATTCCGGGTATTCTCGATGACATGCAGAACAGCCTGTTCGAAAAGGCTAAGAAATTCCGGGACGACAACACCCAGAGCGCAGAGAGCTACGACCAGTTTGTGGAGATTTTTTCCGGCGACGGCGGTGCGGGCTTTGTCATCGCCCCCTGGAACGGAAGTGCGGAAATCGAAGCGAAGATCAAAGCCGAGACCAAGGCCACAATCCGTGTACTTCCCTTCGGCAATGAAGAGGAAGCGGCGGGAAAAACCTGCATATTCTCCGGTGAGCCGGCGAAGCACATGGCGGTATTCGCCCGGGCGTACTGATCTCTATTTAGCGGCCTTCCGCCATCCGCGCGTACTCATGCAGCCAATGCTCGAGATTCGTGTATCCGTCGCCGTCGTCATCGCCTCCGGGATTTTCCGGAGGACTTAGTAGCCGGCTGGTCGGCGTCGGCGCTGGATATCCCCCCACCTCGTCCTGGCTGTCGATAATCGAGCCGCTGCGATTCGCAAGGTCATGGATGATCCGCCGATCGACTGAATCGCGGTAGGCGGGAAAGGCTCCGGCGGATGCGGACAATTCGCCTTCCAGAATCGACGCCGGAATCAGGGTTAAGGGAACGATATCCACCGGAAGATCGGTAACGATCACTTCCCGGATATTCGCCGGAGGATTAAACGGACTCAAGCCGGAATCCCCGGTCAGATTATCATTGAGAGTTATTTCGATGCCATCACTGGTTTCCCGTCCGCGCCAGACATACTGGTCGCCGGCGGTATCGGCTCCTGGTATGAACACATTCCCGATTATGCTCGCGATAGATACCCCGCTTCCCTCGGGATCCGAAAATCCAATACCCTGGGTACCGCCGTTATACACGAGGTTGTTGGCTACGAAGCTGGACGTATTCCCCTTTAGCAGGGGATTGCGCCGCATATTATGGCTGAATATGTTCCGCAATACCGAAATTCGTCGGGAATGGTCCCCGATGAGAAGGCCTTTTGAATGTTCGCCCTTGGGATGAAGGGATTCGCTGAGATTTTCCGCGATGATGTTGTTCGAGAACGTCACATCACTGACCCCCGGGTACCAGGTACTCATCCCCTCGTCGATGGCCCAACTCACCGAACAGTGATCGATTACCACGTTGTAAACCGACGTTTCTCCCCTCGGATCGCCGATTACCGATATGCCGTCCCGGTTTTCCGGATCTTCCCCGTCGGGCCGATCACCGGGTCTCACCCGGATGTGCTGGATCAAGACATCATGGGTACGGACAACCAGTCCCGCTCCCACCAAGGTAATGCCCCGTTCGGGAGCGGTTTGTCCTGCCAGGGTCAAAAAAGGATGGATCACCTCCAGGTTGTTCTCCAGCTCGATGATTCCCCCGACCTCGAAAACCACCGTTCGGGCCCCCGGAAAAGAGAGCGCTTCAGATAAGGATCCGGGACCCGATGGATTGAGGTTGGTAACCCGGATGAGCTTCCCTCCCCGGCCCGCGGGGGTATCGCTGCCGAAACCCTGTGCTCCCGGAAAAACGCTCAACCCGGCGCTGAGGTCACGGTATGGGTCAAAGGGATCCTGCGCACTAGGGCCGAGCTCGCAGCCCAGGAAAAACCAGACGAAACTTGATAATATGATGATGAAGATAGCGCGCGAACGATATCGCTGTCGGAAGTGTGTAATTTTTCTCATCATATCAGTAGCATATTCCGATTTTGGTTTTTTTTCTTGATCGAGAATATTGCGGAAGCTATAGTCGGAGCATGGCGATGAAACTGTTCATCGGCGACGTCCACGGCGAGTTAGAGCGGCTCCGGCAGGCCCTGGATTTCGCCAATACCCTATCCATCAACGAAATTTTCTGCACCGGCGACCTTTTCAAATCCTACCGTGATCATCAGGTAGATGAATCGGCCATCATCTCCGTGCTGACCTCCCATGGAGTTCAGACAATCCGCGGTAATCATGACGACTGGTATCTGGAGCGACAGCCCGACGGCGCCGTGTCCGAATTCATTGCGTCCCTGCCGTACACCCGGGACGTCGAACTGCCCGGCGGAACCGCCCTTTTCTGCCACGGCATCGGCAAGCGTACCATGGCGAAGGTCCGGAACGATGATTACGGGTACGCTTTGGAATCGAACTTCGAACTGTGGGAGGTGATCAACTCAGGCCACTATCGGTTTTTGGTCAACGGCCACACCCATCATCAGATGACCCGGGTGATCGAAGGCCTGCGGATTATCAATGCAGGGGCGATCTGTCACGATGATTCAGGAATCGTCCTCCTGGACGAAGACAGCATGGATGTGTGGTGGCTGCCCTTCGCGGGCGGGCTTGAGGCCGCGGCGAGGGAGAAACCCTGGTTTAATCTTGGTGCCAAAGAGTAATCACCGTATAAGGGCATGATTCTTTTACTGTTCCGAAACATCCATTAAGCGATATACTATGCGCGATGATTAACCTGAGTTTTTTCTCCGATTTGATGGTCCTGCCGCTTCGCGCGCTGCTGTTCCTGCCGGTAATCGCTCCGGGTCCGGGCCGCCAGCGGATTCAGCGGATGATCTGGAATGTCACAAGCGACGTGAATGACGCGATTCGTTTGCTGATGCCCCTGTATCAGCATGACCGCAGTCAGGCCAGGATGATTCTGGAAGAACTCGCGGAAAAAAGCAGGGATTGCGGACATGTCGGCCTGCTCTGTGATCTGGATTTCCGTAGCAGTCATGACGAGGCCTACGTGCGGATGTGGATCGACCGGGCCCGCAAGGATGAGTACGCCAACCAGCCCATGCTGGTCTATCTGGAACTCCTGCTCTGCGATCCTCATATCGATGCGGACCGGGCATTGGAGCTCAGCGATACCATCCTCTCCCGGGGCGATTACCCTCCCCAGGTGAGCTACACCGCGCTGTACAACCGCATGCTTGCGTATATCAGCCGCAGCGAGCTTGATGCGGCCCAGGAGATAGCCGACCGCGTCACTTCCATAAGCAGCGATACCAACAGCCTGCTGTTCCAGCTGATTATGTGCTATGCCAGGGGAGATGATAATCCCGATGAGTTGATACGGAAGATGGATTTCAGGGATGAAAATCACCGGAGCCTGGTCATAGCCCAGGCGCGGAAGGCCGGAGGAAAGGAGGCGAACCGTGATCTTTAATCTGCAGGAAGCCTGGATGATTCTTCCGGGGTTTATCATCGGCCTTACCGTACACGAGTTCGCCCATGCTCTCAGTGCCGACCTCCTGGGCGACCGTTACGCCCGGAGCCAGGGTCGCCTGACCCTGAATCCATTCGCCCATCTTTCGCCCCTGGGCACTATCCTGATTCTCTTCCTGGGTTTCGGATTTGCCCGACCGGTACCGGTGAACATCTACAATTTCCGCAATCCCCGGAGGGATTTCCTTCTCACCTCCCTGGCAGGTCCCCTTTCGAATATCCTGCTGATGTTCCTGTTCATAGGGCTATTCCGTCTGTCGGACAGCGGGAACGAAACTGCTGCCCTGGTTCTCTTCCTCGGAGCCTATGCCAATGGCATCCTTGCTCTGATCAACCTGCTGCCCATTCCCCCACTTGACGGTTCGCGGATATGGCCGTTTCTCTTCCCCCAAGTGAAATTGTCCGGTGGAAGACTGTCATGGCTCTGGATCATCCTTCTGATTCTTGCGCTTCAATTCAATGTGCTCAACGGCCTGTTCGACGCGGTACTGCAAACCGTTGCCCGCCTGGCAGGGCTCGGATAAGGGAAACTATGAACGCCCGGGAAAAACGCTTTCGTGTTGATTCCAAACATGCTCTGAAGGCGAAACTGGAACGCGGAGATATACGTGGTGGATACTGCATATCTATCCTCAACCCCGATGAGCCGGAAATACCAGGCTTGTTCGATGCATTCCATCGGGTTCTGCGCCTGCGTTTCCTCGATATCGATTCTCCAAAACAGCATGTCGGACCCGGAGAAGCAATTATGTTTTCCCCTGAGGATTTGAGGAAGATCATCAATCTATACCGGGATTTTATAGAGGATGAACAGGCGCGTATCATGACTGTGCATTGTCATGCGGGAGTTCACCGATCCACCGCCGTCGCGCTGATCATGCTCTCCTTGCATTATGAAGATCCGGAGCTCGCCATGGAGGAACTGATCCGAATTCGGGCCCTTCCGTTGCCGAACCGCCACATCATAAAAACCGCCGAGCGGGAACTCAATCTGGTCCTTATGCCGACGGTGGACGATCTGTACCGGCGATTTCGATCCTTCGTAGATGATGAAATCAGCATTGATGCCGATGACTATCTCGATGAATTGGATCAGTACGATGCCTGAGCAAAACCCTGGTTCCAGCCATCCCCTCATCGGATTGCGTCTGCCGCAAAATCCGTTGTTCGCCCAGCTCAGCGAAGACGATCTCCGCCGCTTATCCTCATCTATGGCGTTCAGGAGCGTCAGGGCCGGAGAGATTATCTGCAGCGAAGGCTCATCCGACGACCATGCCTACCTGATTCTTTCCGGGAAGCTGGAAATCAGCCGGGTCGATACCGAAGGGCACAAGCTCTTGTTCCGGATTCTCTCTCCTCCGGCGATGGTAGGGCTTTCGGTAGTGGCGGGGAAACCTCATACTGCCGACGTCATTGCCTTCGAAAGCGGTTCCCTTGGAGTGCTCAAGGGGGAGCTGTTGAGAAAACTGTTGCGGGATGATCCCGGGGTGGCCTTACAGGCCCTCGCCGCCATGGGGGCCCTGGTACAGAATCTGTCGGATGAAATCGAGGAGCTTCGTCACCTGCCACTTAAGAACCGGGTCTGGAAATCCGTTTCCCGGAACAGGGATCCGGATTCGCTTGTTCACATCACCCATGAAAACCTGGGCCTTCTGGTGGGCGCAACCCGTGCCCGGGTGAGCAAGGCCCTTGCCGAGCTCGAACGGGACGGGGTAATTGAGACCCGCCGCGGCGGAATAATCGTTCTAAAACCGTATCCCATGGTGCCCTAGGGCACAGAGCTGTTCGGCAAATAGATCTACCCTTCAGGTATACCAGCCATACCATGGAGGCGTAGAATGAAAAACAAGCATCAAATCAGCGAAAAACCCTTCGATCTGATCGGACTGCCCGATGTTAATACGCAGTACCTGCGCATCGATCCCACCGGTGCGCGATATCGCATGATATCAAGCTGTCTGTCCTCACCGGATCCCTACCAGAGAGCGGCAATGCTGGGCGGGGATGATCTTCTCAGCGATACATTATTCTGCAACCTGCTGATCTCCGGTCTTCTCATCTCAGTTCCCTCACCACGCTCCAGCGCCGGCGGGCCCAGCTTTACCTATGAAACCGCTGAGGGGATCGATACATCGATGCTCTCCCACCTTGAACGGCGGGCGATCCGGCTTTTCTCCAGGGGAATCAGCTATGGCGAGTATCGCCACCGCTTCCATCGAATCAGTCGGGCTCACAAAGGCCGGCAGTCCGCTCCGGGCAGCGCCGTACGCGCCGGGGCGGAAACCCGTCTTCTCAGGCTGATGCTCGAGCAGGCGAAAGATGAAGAGCCCACCGGAGGATGCCAATGACCGACCGTATCCCGAACCGGCTGTACCTGGACGTGACCACATCATGTAACCAGCGCTGCCTTCACTGCAGCATCGAGGCGGGGACCGAAAAACCGGATCGACTGAGCATTGATGAGCTCTGTGACCTGCTCAATCAGGCTGAAGCCATGGGAATCCGGAAGACGGTTTTCTCCGGAGGCGAGCCCCTGTCTCGCAGAGGAATTTTCCAGGTATTCGCCCACGCGAGGGATCTCGGGATGGAGGTGACCATCCTGAGCAACGGGAGCCTCATCGATGAATCGATGGTTCGTTTCTTCCGCGATCGGCAGATCCACATTAAGGTCAGTATCGATGGAGCCAGATCCGCGACCCATGACTATCTTCGGGGAGACGGAGCGTTTGAGCGTCTGCTGCAGGTATTCGAATTACTCAGGCAAATTCCAGAGGAAGGGAAATCGGTTCACTACACGCTCCACCGGAAAAACATCGGAGAATTGAGCGAGGTCCCGGAGGTGCTTGCTGCTCATGGAATCAGTAACCTGATGATCGGAACCATAAAGCCCAGCGGTAGGGCCGCCCTCAACCGGGAACTGTTGATTCCCCCGGAGATGATACCCTATGTCCGGAGGCTGATAAAACGGGTTGCCACAGACCGGCGGATCACCCTCAATCAGTTCACATCAAAGGGGTGGGAAGGCTTCGGCTGTCCGGCAGTATGCGATAAGTTCGGAATCGCTGCCGACGGTCGAGCGACCACCTGCGTATTCCTGGGTGAGGATTTCGCCGGGAAAAGCGTGCGGGAAACAAGCCTGCGTCAACTGTGGGAGGATTATATAAAAGCCGGCGAGCCATTCGAAGCCAACAGCCAATGCGCCGACTGCCAATGGCTGCCGGCTACCGGCGGCGGCTGCCGGGCCCGGGCGCTATATTTCACCGGAAACATCAACGCCCCGGACCCCTACTGCTGCGCCATGAAGACCTATCGGGAGGAGATGGACCGAATTCTGGTGGAACGAACA
>CAWZYW010000038.1:0-10767 GCA_963966255.1 uncultured Salinispira sp.
AATTATTTCATCTAAAGCTCAGACTGTGCAGGGCCTGGTAAATTGACGGTTACGCCTGATCGAGGGCCTGCACAAGATCGTTATGGGACTGGATATCCGACGCTGCCGCATCATGGTGGGCTACGATGAGTACGACATTATCCTGCCGGGTGATTGCAAGGATACGCTGTTGGGGTACTGATTTCTCCAGGCTCGTCATAAACGCATGGTCGTCGGAGCCCGGCAGGGGACGGTTCGAGGCCTGCGGATTCTGCGGACCTGCCTGATTGGATTCATGCCGTTGGATGCTCGCACAGGATACTGACATGAGGGCGCGTAGCAGGATACCGATGATCCTCGGAGCCTGGTCCAGGACAAAGCGTCTTGATCTATGTTTCACCGCCGGATTCCTCCGGGTCGGTTTCTTCAGTATCGATAGATTGATTCAGCTCCCTGGATTGGCTGGTGAGTATGGTAGCCATGGAGAGAATGTTCGCGACTGCCTGCATGATGGTGGCAACCTGGGCACTGATCTCAGCGGCTTCGCTCTGAAGTTCGAGGGCGACTTTGTTCCCTTTTTCGATATTTTCAGAAATGATGTCGTTGTCCTGGGTCACATCATGTACGGAATCGAGGACGTTGGAAGTCAGTCCGCTCAGATTGGTTGTGGCCTTGAGGATTTCGCTGCTTCCGCTGTTTAATTCCTGGGTGCTGGATGATATTTCATCCATGGCGTTCGCCACTTCGCCGACTTCGGACTGGATCTCCGAAAAAGAAGCTCCTGTTTCATTTACCTGGGAACCGGTAGTCTCGATGCTGGTAATCAGCTCTTTCAGATTGTCCGCAATGCTTTTGGCATTGGTGGAACTGTTTTCCGCCAGTTTTCGGATTTCATCGGCCACCACCGCGAACCCCCGGCCGGCATCACCGGCGTGGGCGGCTTCAATGGCGGCATTCATCGCCAACAGGTTCGTCTGGGCTGCGATGCCGCTGATCATGATGGTGATGTCCCTGATACCCGCGATTTGCTGGACTACTTCGTTGAATGATTGCTCGGTTTTCCTTATGATTTCGGCACCCCGCTCTGAGGTGCTTTTTAATGCCGCCACGCTGCTCCGCCGGGATTCAATGATATGCGCCACGTTCTGGATCGAGGCGACCATCTCCTCAATGGCGGCGCTGGATTGGGTAACATTTGCGCTTTGTTCCTGGGCCCGTTCGGAGAGCATGCTCATGCTGGCGTCAACCTTGCCGAGGGCTTCAATCATAATATGGAATATATCATTCAGACGCTGCACCACTGAAAGAATCGCTTCGACCTGCTGCTTGATATGGTCAGTTGCCCCTTCGGTGGATTCGGCTTCCGACTGAAGACCCACTGTGCCCTCAAGCTGCCGCGCCGCCTTTTTCATAATTCCATTGATTTCCACGCGGCTTGCCTCGCTGGCGGCGTACTGTTCCTGGGCATCATCGCTGACCAGATTAAAGACGCGCTTGATCTGATACAGGACGATCAGGCCAATGCTGTGGGTAAAGCCCGCTATATCAAGTTGGGAAAGCAGCGGAAAATCAACCGATTGAGCCTGGCCGCTTATGACGACAAAGAGCACGTAGCCCCAGAAAGAGAGCAGCGCAAGGATAATGTACAGGAGGAAAATTCGTTTTTGCCGAATGAGAAAAGCGATGAGCATGAGAATCGTTAATTGCAGAAGGGCGTACTGGGGAAAGGCCAGGGCGTTATTGTATCCCTGGAGAAAAAACTGATTGGCCACCACTACTACCGCAGCGGACAAACCGAACATCCTCACTGAGAAATCGTAGCGGCCCCTGAGCAGGATGATAAGGGTCAGGAAAAAGATCAGGGAAAGGCCGAGAATCACAGCTCCCTGAAGCGGGAATCCGGTGAAAAACTGAATCGCGCTCAGGGGAAGCAGCAGCAGCGCAACACCGGCCTCCAGGATTGCCGCAACCGGTGCTTTTAATCGTATTTCATAGGCCGCATCAGAATATGCCGCAAACAAAGCTTTCATATGTTCTCCCGTTCAGCGTCTCATCCCTAATTATACCCTATGCGGCGGGTTTTTGGGGTTCAGTCGAAGGGGCATCGTCTGCTGTGAATCATCGGAATTTATCCCGCGGAGTTGTGCTCTGCCTGTTTCTCCTGCCCCAAAATGCCGTTGATCTGACGGTGCTTGAAACGGGCCACGATCTCTTCATATTTGCCGTAGACCTGCGACGCGATTTCTTCCCAGGAGATATACAAATACTCCCTGGCACCAAGCCCGGCGGCTTTTATTTTTCCGGGGTCAGAGAGCAGGGAGCGGATCTTCGAGGCGTATTCTTCCGGCTCGTTCTCCGCCAGAAAGCCGTTTTTGCCGTCAATAATACCGTTGGCAGTGGTAGCCCCGTTGACGAAGACCGTGGGAATTGCGAAGCCGGCGGCTTCCCGGGTTGCCAGCGAGGCATTATCATAAAGGGATGGGAATAGCATCAGGTCGCTGGCTGCGAAGACCGCACGAAGCTCTTCCCGGTCATAGACGGGGCCGGTGAATCGCACCAGATTGTCAAGCCCCCGGCGTTCCACCAGTTCCCGTATCTCTTCAAGGTCGCTGCCGTTGCCTACCATGCGCATCTGGTATTGTATGCCCTGTTGTTTCAGAATGGCGAGGCTTTCTATCAGTAATTTGAGATTCTTTACCCATCTTTGCTGCCCCAGGTACAGGAGCACCGGGACCGCTTCATTCGCCTTCAGGATTTCTCGTCCCCGGTCTGCGAGCTTTTTCCGGTCCTCATCGGCAGCCAGGGCGATATCGCTGCCGTTGGGAACATATTCCACCGGCCCCCGGTATCCGTACTCCCGAAGGGTTTCAATGATCGCTTCATTGGGAACCCAGACCGCATCGGCCTGCTCGTAAAAATTCACGATAAATTTCACTGCCTGGTTTACCATCACGTCAAGGCGCATCCAGTTTGCGAAGTCATCCCGGTATTTGGAGTGAAAGGTGGTGACCATTGGAATTTTCCGTTTTTGCGCCAGGGTATAGGCGTAGTTTCCGCTGACGAAGGGACAGTGGGCGTGAACCAGATCGAACGGGATTTCTTCGATAAGTTTGTTGAATTCCCGGTCGACCCTGGGAAAGCCGAGGCGATAGGGATCGGCAGCCTTCAGCCGGAGAGACTGGAACCGGAGAATATTCCGGTCTTCGTCCTGGTATTCGGGCACCTTCGGCCCGATGGCAAAGCTCGGCGCATGATTCCTGTTCAACCAGTACGCGTAGTTCCGGGCGGTGATAGCCACCCCGTCCATGATAGGCGGCAGTGAATCGTTAAACTGTCCGCTGATAATCATTTGAAGCTCCTCAATTAATGACAGTTACTCGTTGATCGTGATTAATGTATGGATTTTTATGCGTCAAGGCAACTGCGTTTATGCAGGCTGCAGGTAAATGCATTATTCTTTATCTGTAAGGACTCGTACGGCAAGGGGTGTTTGAATATGAAAATCAATCTCTCGGTGCGTTTTCGGATTGTTTTTGCGGTAATAATCATTCCGGTTATTCTGATTACCGTCTTTTCCCTGGTGCTCTATAATTCTACTTTCCAACAAGTTTACCAGGGGGAACAGAAAAATCTTGAAGCCCTCGCGCAGGTAATCGGGGAGAAGATCTACGTCGCATTCGCCCAGAAATATCAGGTGCTGCAAAGCCTGCGAAACGATCGGGTGATTATTGAGTCGATAGCCCAGATTCCGCCGGATTCCCTCGATTACGAGGTGGTTCGCGAAAATGTGCTGGCATATGATGCGGTCCGGGACCGTTTGACGGATATTACCACCGGTACGCCCATCGATCTGCTGTATGTTGCTTCCGAGGACAGCCGCATGTTCCTTTCGGATCGGGAACCGGCCCTCCCTGACTGGTACGATTCCCGACAGCGTCCCCGGTATACCGGGGCCATCGCTAAATACCGGGAGTTTATTTCCGGAGCCAGCTCCGAACAGCGGATATCCGGCGGGGATATCACCAGCGGCGAGCGGAACTCGCTCTATTTTGTTTCACCTCCTTACCCGACCGCCGAAGAAGGAGCAGCACAGGCCTTTGCCATTACCGCGGCGGCAGTCATTGAACAGAATAATGTTCCGGTAGGTGTGGCGGCCCTTGATTACGATATCGAGGAGCTGGATCAGATCGGAAAAGCTCTGGCGGTGCAATATCAGGTATTGATAACATTTTATATCAGTGATTCGGCTCTTGAGTTTTACTCCGCGAATACCGGCTTCCAGGATCCGAGCCTGCCGGAAAGCGATCTTCGAAACCTCGGCATGGCCCTCGGATATGAGGATGAGGAACTCGATGAAGTTATAACGGGACTGACATCCGGGCAGCCTTTTTACTTCGAGGGCAATACCGAAAGCGATGGAGTGTCCATGATCCAGTCGACTCCGATACTCGGGACACCGTTCAGCATCATCGTGGGCCAGCCTTTGTCACGGGTCACCACCGAGACCCGGGCGGCGGTACTTCCGCCGGTGGTCATCGGAACGGTCTTATTCATCGTACTGCAGCTGCTGGGAGCTTTCTATGTCGGACGCTCGGTTTTCAGACCGCTTCGTCTCCTCACCGAAACCATCGATGAGCTCTCCCGGGGTACCGGGGATCTCACCAGTCGTATTCCGGTGTACCGGAATGATGAGTTCGGGAAGATATCCAAGGGATTCAACGAGTTCGTGGAAAAACTGCAGGGTATCGTCATTTCCATAAAAGATTCCACCGGTGTGGTCAGCGCTCAGAAGGACGAGCTGCTGTCCAATACCGAGGAGTCGGCTTCTGCATCCGCGGAAATAACCGCCAATGTCGATTCGGTGCGTTCCCAGATTACCAATCTCGACGGACAGATACAGTCGGTCTCGTCGGCCATGGATGAAATTCAAGCCACGGTGCTGTCTCTTAACTCGAACACCGATACCCAGAAGCGGGCGGTTGATCAGGCCACCGCATCCATCGAGCAAATGGTAGCTTCCCTGCGATCGGTGGCAAGCATCGTTCAGGCCAAACGGGATGCCGCCAGCGAGCTTCAGCAGGTCATCGAAGACGCCGGCTCCAAAGTAAACGACGCAGCCCAGGCCTACAATGAAGTGGTACAGCTGGCCGCCAGGATCAGCGAAATGTCGGAGGTGATTCAGAACATCGCTTCCCAGACCAACCTGTTGTCAATGAACGCCGCAATCGAAGCGGCCCATGCCGGGGAAGCCGGCAGGGGGTTCGCGGTGGTTGCCGATGAAATCCGCAAGCTGGCGGAAATCGCCCAGACCAACTCGACCCAGATCACCGAGGTAGTCACCGAGATTACCGAGAAGGTTGATGTCGCAGCATCGGTGGCCAACAACTCCAGCAAGGCATTCGAGCAGGTGAAAAACGAGACCAGTTCGACGATCCAGGCTCTGGACGAAATTAACTCTTCGACCCAGGAGCTATCTGAAGGCGGAGAACAGATTATCCAGGCAAACCAGGCCCTGAACGAGGTATCTTCCTCGGTACAACAATCCGCCAAGGAGATGCAGTCAACGGTTTCGATGGTTACCTCATCCACCAGCGAAATCGCCGATATCAGCCGGTCGGTAAACAGCGCCATGTCGGAGATTAGCACCGGCATTAATGAAGTGAGCATCAGCTCAGAGCATATCCGGACCATCAGTCAGAAGCTCTCCCATACCGCCGTCAAACTGATAGAGGAAACCGGGAAGTTCAAGACTGAAGGCTCAGCCGAAGGCCGCGAAGGAGCCGTGGGCGAACTGTCGCCGGTCGGTGAAGGCGATTCCGGTGAAAGCGCTCAGGCCGAATAGATTAATTGACCGAGGATTTAATTTAGATTGAAGTACTTAGTCACCAGCGACCTCCATGGTAAATATGAGGCCTATGAGCGCTTTTCGAGTATGCTGGAGCGGGATGATTATGACGCCGGCATCATTGCCGGGGATCTCCTGGATGACGGAGTTCCCGACGAGGAGCTGCCGGAAATCTTCGCCAACACTGATTTGAGTCCCGATGATTTTCTCCCGGAACTTGCCCTGGAAACCGAAAGCAGGGACGAATATATGCAGAGGCAGATCGCCAGACTCCATTCACCGTACGATCCCTTTGTGCGGGCTAATCAGTACAAGGAAGATAAGCTGAGACGCATCCTGTGCCGATCTGGGAAACCCATCTTCCTGGTCCTGGGCAACCACGATCTGACCCCCTGGGCCGATGGGGCATGCATCGTCAATCTGCATATGAAACGGCATAAACACGGAGCTCTGAATCTGGTGGGCTATCGATGGACCGCCATGGAACGATCCCCCGAGGATCGGGCGGGGGACGCGACTGAACTTGCCCGGCTTATCGATGCCAAGACCATTCTCGTTACCCACGACCCGCCGCACGGCATTCTTGACCTGGGGTCATACGGCTTCAAAGAGCACACCCCTCTCTCCAACGAATACGGACCAATCGGCAGCCCCGAGCTGAGGGCCATGATCGATGCAAGCAGGCCTATGTTCCATATTTTCGGCCATGTTCACAGTCAGTTCGGGGTTGAGGGAAACTGTATCAATGCCAGCTATCCCTACCAGCGGAAATTTGTCAGCCTTGATACGGATAGCGGAAAGATCGAATTTATCGAGACTGTCTGACTCGAGCCGGGGTTCAACGTCCGCAGCACTTCTTGTACTTTTTCCCGCTTCCGCAGGGGCATGGATCATTTCGCCCGACTTTCGGACCGGGGCGCACGTAGGTGTCCCTGGCGGGAAAACCTTCTTCGAAGTACCAGCGTCCGTTGGTCTTGCGGAAGTTGCTGACCTCGTGATGGGTGATCTCCTCGCCGTCCTGGGAATATCTCGCCTTGAATTCCACCAGACCGGTTTCATCATCGGGACCGCCTTCCTCGCAGCGGATGATCTCCAGGCCGAGCCAATCGGCGTTTTCCGCCCATTCCTTGGTACCGGGGATGTCCAGGTCGTCGCGTCTCTCCGGCATATGGGTTTCTACGAGATAGTCGATATTCTGTTTGACATAGGCGCTGTAGCGCGTTCGCATCAGGGATTCTGCGCTGGGGGGCAGGGATTCGCCCTGTATGTACGGCTGGCAGCACTTTGCGTAGGTCTTATCGGAACCGCAGGGACATTTCGCCATGGACTCACCTCGGAAAATATGGTGAACGGATTCTCCCAAATTTCCGGAGTTTGATCCAGAGGCTTACCCGGCAGGGAAAAAAAAGCCCCCGGAAGAATCGAATCTCGCCGGGAGCCGAATTGCAGGACTATGATGAATTGCCCGTGGTCGTATCTCAGCCTGCCTTGGGGATTTTGGTCAGGTCCTGATTGATTTTTGAGAGATAGCCGGCGGAGAACTGATCAGGCGCCAGGCCCGCGATACGTTCGATGCTGAATCCCTTGATCATGGCGAAGGCGCTGTGCTCGAACATGGCGGCCATATGCTCCTTTAATACCGCTTCGGCCTGTGGGTCTTTGAGAAGATCTTTCACCCTGTCCCGAATCGAGTAATACCCTTCGGGGAACTGGAGCTCCTCTGCGGGCGAATCGTCATTTCCGAACCAGTTGGCCACTTCGGCCATGCCGTGACTGCCGCCGGTGGAGGCATAAGCGGGATCCTGTCGCTTTACCCCGACCAGGGTAACGGCATCGAAGATCTGCGCGGTTTCTGCAGGAAGTTCCACACCGTTCTGACCTATTCCGGCGGGAAGGATTCCGCGAACCATAATGCCGTGTTCACCGCTGCCCAGCTTTACGCCGTTGAAAACCGCCATCCGGTCTTTCACGCTTTCGCGGCCGGCGGATTTGCCGTCGACGAACAGTTCCACTTCCGGCAGATTGCTGATGACCCGGATGTCTGTTTTGCCTTTCGGCCGATTCACATATCGCCGTCCGGCAATATGCAATACCGGATCCCGGCTCCAGTGCGCTTTGTAAACGTAAAAGCTGTCCTTTTTTATGCTCCGGTCATAACTCACCAGACCCTTGTTGTTCATTCCCTTTACGCCTCCTTCGTCCCGGAAATCCGAGGCGAAGTCGAACATGTTCCAGACATAGGTGCCCCAGATCCATGGCCGGGCATTCCAGGTTTTGATCATTTCCTGATGGAAGATGGTCTGATATTCCTCGCTGTAGTCCCCGGATTTAGGATCGTCGTTGTGGTATTTCACTACCGCTTCGCAACCGTATTCGGTGAGGCCGATGGGGATGTCGGGGTAGTTCCGGTGAAACTCGTCGAGCCATTGGCCCATTTCGGCGATTTCACCGTAATACCAGCCGTAGTACTTGTTGTAACCCACCAGATCGGTGATTCGGTTCATGCTGTCATCATCTGGATGGTGGCCTACCTGCGCCTGGGCGGTGACCCTGCCGGGATCGAGGTCACGGGTCAGTTTGTCCAGTGACTCGACGATGGACTCCACGTTATCTTCTTTGCCGCCGATGGTGATTTCGTTCTGGACGCCCCAGATGAGGATCGAAGGGTGATTGAAGTTCTGCTTGATCAGCTCGGTCATCTGGCTGATGGCATTGGCGCCGCTGGTGTCCTCGCTGGATGTCATGCTGATATAAGGGATTTCCGCCCATGCGATAATCCCCGCCCGGTCGCATAGTTCGTAGAAATAGCGATTGTGCTGATAATGGGCCAGCCGGATTGAAGTGGCTCCCATTTCCCTGATCAGCGCCATATCTTCTTCCATGTCTGCCCGGGAGAGTGCCCATCCCTTGTCCTGCCGGTCCTGATGGCGGCTCACTCCGCGCAGGGGCAGGGGATTGCCGTTGAGGATCAGGCCTTTCTGAGCATCAAAGCTGAAAAAGCGCAATCCGACGGGTACCCGGCGGCTGTCGGCGATGCCTTCGGTACTGAACAGGATGAGATCGAGCTGGTAAAGGTAGGGGTCTGCCGGACCGTCCCAGAGCCGGGGGTTTTCCAGGGCCAGCGTAAGCTTTCTCGACCCCGGCTCTCCCCCAAGATCGATCCTGGCGTCTGCAACGGAATTTCCGTCGTCATCTGCGAGCCGGGCCAGCAGAAAACTTCCCTCCGGCAGGCTGCCGCCGTTGAAGGCAAGCAGGGCTTCGACTTCCAGTTCGGCCCGTTCGCGGCTGACCGCTGCCTGCCGGACATATACCCCGTCTGAACCCCAGTCGTCCAGGGAGAATCGAAGGTCTCCGCTTCGAATCAGATATACGTCCCGGTAGATGCCGCCGAAGAACGTGAAATCGGCCATCAGTGGATAGATATCTTCGTAATGGCCGTTGTCCACTTTGAGGGTCAGGTCGGCCTCAACCCCTGATTTGATCCGATCGGTCAGGTCGAAGCGGAACCGGGAATACCCGCCCTTGTGGGCCCCCACTTCCACGCCGTCTACCAGAACCGTGGCGATGCTGTTCGCTGCCTCGCACTCCAGGTACACCCGCTCGCCGGGGGCGAACTCCACACGGATCGGCCGGCGGTACAGAGCTTCGCCTCGCCAGTAATCGTTTCCACCGTCCTGCCCGTCCAGGGCGTTCCAGGTATGGGGGAGAGAAAGCATTTTTTCATCCTCTCCGGGTTTTTGAAATTTCCAGTTATCGTTTATAAGGATGCGCGTCATGCTTTATCTCCGTTATTTTCCACCGCGATGGCCGCGGTCACTTCCGCCTGTTTTTCCGGGGTCAGGTTCCAGATAAAACCGAACGCCAAAAATGCGATGAACATTCCGATGGCCGGAACTCCGATGGACAGGAATTTGATGCCGAACAGGGTCCCGGGGGTCTGCTGCGGCGCGTTGGCTACGTAACCCACCAGCCCCAGACCGACGCCTGCCAGAAAGCCCGCCAGAGCTTGTCCCATTTTCCGCACGAAGGAATACATGCCGTATATAGCGCCTTCCTGCCGTACACCCGAGAGGTACTGGTTATAGTCAATGCAGTCCGAGACCATGCCCCAGATAGCCATGTTCGGAACCATCAGGCCCAGCATGGCGATGAATATGCCGATGAGATAAATCCATACATTGCTGGGCAGGAACATCAGCACGGTAAACACCACTGCCGAGAGCAGACTGGACCAGGTTACCATGTTCTTGGTTCCGAATTTCTTTACCATGACGGGGATAAGGGGCATCACCATAAGCATGGGAACCAGCTGGATCACCGCGGTGGAACCCATCATACTCAAAGCGTCCATGTTTTCCCTGAAATAGTAAATCTGCATGGAGCCCTGGATCAGCAACCCGGTGAGCATGGCGATGGAAGCCAGGGAGATTGCCATGAAGGGCCTGTTTTTCCACAAAATACCAAGGCTGGCTTTTAGATCGAATTTCTGCGCAGCTTCGACCTTGGTCTCCACGGTTTCTTTTACCGTAAAGTAGCTGAAGATATATCCGGCGACGGTCATCACGCCGAAAATCAGCATGGCGATGAGATAACCCCTGGCCTGGTCATCTGCATAGCTCACCAGCAGGATGGGGACCAGAACCCGGCCGAACATGGCGCCGAATAATCCGCCCAGTCCCCGGGCAATCGAGAGGCTGGAACGCTCCACCGGATCCTGGGTCATGACGGCGGCCAGCGAACCGTAGGGGATATTGATAAAGGTATAGGCCATGCCCCAGGTGATATAGGTGGCATAGGCCCAGATCAGTTTCCCGGTCATCGAAAGTCCGCTCGGGGCGATGAACATCAGCACTGCGGCGACTGCCACCGGCCAGCTGCCCTTGAGAAGAAAGGGGCGGAATTTATCCAATTTCTTTCCCGAGGCCGCATTTTTCGCTCTCCGA
>CAWZYW010000039.1:0-10730 GCA_963966255.1 uncultured Salinispira sp.
GCTCTACCCGTCATAAACCTGGGGCCCGGCCTCTATCGCAAGCCTATCGAGATCACCCCAAGCGGCGAAGATGCATCGGCGTTTGTTTACGTTCTCGTAGGGCCCGAAGGAACGAGCCGCGGCACTATTGAACCCGGACAGTCCCTGCTGATAAGCGGCAACAGCGGCCAGCTGAGTGCCTACCAGCTGCAAATCGGAGCGGTGGACGAGGCGGGGAATACCGGCGACCGGAGCAATTTTCGCTACGTACTGGATCGACGCAGCGAAACCAGGGTGAGCCGCATTCCCCTGGTCAGTCCCTCGGAGGGGGATTTCGCGAATCCGCAGCTGCTGTATATCGATGATCGCGGATTCAGCGAGCTTCGCTACAGCCTGGACGGTTCGGATCCCCGTATCAGCGGTGCGCCGTACACCAACCCGGTTTTACTTCCCCCGGGAGAAGGCATTCAATTGAGGGTGTTCGGCGTCACCCATGACGGCCGCCAGCTTTACGAAAGCCGGATCTTCTCCGCAGGCATTAATGAGTATGCGGCCCTCGAGCAGGGCTTTATATCGGAGAATATCAGTATTCCGGCCCTCCGGGCAAATCTGTACTACCGGGTGGACGACCAGGCGGCATCACGCTTTGACACGCCTCTGGACCGTCCACTGCGGATATCCCTGCAGGCCGGAAGCCTGAGAGCTCTGCCGCTTCGGATTTACGATGCGGTGGAAGGCGGCGAATATCGATACCTGTTTCTCCTTGAAGGCCGGCGTCCGTCCATCCCCGACGTCCAGCTTTCCTATTTTGATGAAAGCCTTGACCGTTTTGTTCCCGCTTCCGAGGGCGATATACTGAGCCGCCGAATTCTCATCCGTTCCCGGGGAGATACCGGAAGCGAAACCTATTATCGCCTGGATGGCGGTCTCCCCGAAGAGGGGAGTGAGCTCCGCCAGAGACTCTATGACAGCGAAGAATTGCTGCTCCCCGATGGGATAGAGAGCATCGAACTGGTCCTCCAGTCAGTGGTCAACGGCGTGCTTTGGGGCGAACCGAGGACTCTTTCATTCTCCCTGTCAGATGAGAAGACCGATGTCCCTGAGGTGCAGGTCCTTCCCGATGAGCAGGGTCTGGAAATACGACCCGAATCTTCGGTTCTGCTGGAGTTCATTCCCGCACCGCCGGGTTTCGAGCAGTTTGTATTCAGCGAACCGACCAGGCTGAACATGCCAAAGGGTATTGAACAGCAGTACCGCCTTCGCTTTTATTCCGTCAGCGAAGTCGGCACCCTCTCCGAATCATTTCTGGATATCGAAGGCATTATCGACACCCGCCTTCCCAGCGGCCCCGAGATCCGCATTGCGGATCGGAGCTTCACCCTTGCGGGCCCGGAGACCGAATCTTCCGGCGACAGCCTCTTCTACCGGCTGATCCGGCAGGGCAGCTCAGGCTATTCCGGAGGCGGTGAATTCTACCTGTACAACGGCGGTTCCGTGGAACTTCCTGCCGAGCAGGGCGAGAACATCGGCTATATCATCGAAGCCTTTGCCGAGACCTCCGGTGGCCGGTCGGCTATCAGCCGCAGCCCCTTGATCCCCGTGCACAGTGCGACCCCCGCAGCGGCCAGCCTTCTGGGCATTGCCGACGGGCAATCGGTCAGCGGCGATTCGCTGAGCCTTAGAATTTCAAATCCCGAGCCGGGCATGCGATATTACTATGCCGTCGGCCGGGATGGTCAGATCCCCGGGGATCCGTTCCCCGGCGATCAGTATACTTCTTCGGAAATCTCCATCGAGCTGGATAGCGGAGCGGAGAATCAACAGATCTCGCTGGTGATCCTTCCGGTATCTTCCGAGGATGAATCGCTGCGAGGCGTGGTCACCCGATTGAATTTTACATTTGACAACAGTCCGCCGTCGCCACCGGTTCTGGAGAATATTGCAGCGGGCCGGGAATACCGGGAGAGCGTGGATATCAGGCTGCGGTCCGACGGAGGGGTCGAGAGCTATTTCGAAGTGCTCAGGGATGATGGAGATTATCTCGTCCCCCCCGACAGCGCGTATCGGGGGCCGTATTCCGTCGCGGGAATCGAAGGGCGCAGGGTCCTGTACACCCTGCGGGCCTACAGCGTCGACAACGCGGGAAATCGCAGTGAAACAACCAGTGCCCGGTTCACCATAGACCGGGAATTCCCCGATTTTCCGGTTCTCAGCGTCAGAAGGGAGGATGGTGCGCCGGTTCCCTCCCTGGAGAATCAGCGCTTCGTCAGCAACGGTGATCTTGTACTCAGCTTCGAAAGCGACGAAACGGTGGTGTACGATCTGGTTACCGGTATACAGCTGCCCGAGCCTCCCGACGCGAACTCTCCGGCCTATGCCGGACCCATAAAGCTCGACAGTCCCGGGGGAACCGAAACCCGATACCGGCTGCTGTTCAGAAGCATCGATAATGCGGGGAATCTGGGTCAGCTCAGCGGAATCTTCGATTTTCTCGTGGATCGCAGGGCGCCGGATGCACCCGACAGCCCCCGGGTTCAGCGGGACGGGAACGCCGGATTTTTCAGCTGGAATCTGACCGAAGATCAGCGCATCGAATACACCGTCCTGCCTTCGGGCATATCGCCTGAGACGGTGGCGTTTGACGAATACCAGTTTCCCGTTGAATGGGAAGTAGGGGAAAACCAGGAGAGCCTGGTACTCTATTACCGCAGCCGGGATGAAGCGGGAAACGCCAGCCCCATGTTGTCGCTGGTGCTGCCCAGGCTTCAGATTGCGCCGCTTCCGAAGATCAGCGGAGTTCAGGACGGAGGGGTGTATGTTCAGCCCCGGGCGGTAGAGGTGTTTCCGGGTTCGGGAGGTCTGGTCCGCTATGAGATCAGCAGCGACGGCAGCGAACCTTCGGCGGTCACCGAAACCAGCCCGGTGTGGTCTTCAAGGCTCACCTTCCAGGCTACTTCCGGAGAGACCGTGTTTTACCGCATCCGGCTCCGGCAATTCGTACCGGGCTTCGAGCCCAGCGAAGAACTGGCATTTTCCTTCACACTGGATCGCAGCGCCCCGCCGCCGCCGGAAATACGGGGGCTGGAAGATCAGCGCTACGCCTCAGAACCGGTTATCATCGATTTCCTTACTGAGGACGATGGCCAGGCCGTTTATCAGATTTCCGAATATCGATATCCCAGCGGTGATTTGCCGCTTCGCTGGGATGGGGATTTTACCGCTCCGGCAGGCATGGATGTGGGCAGCCTCAGCAGCTTCTCCCGGCCGTTTAGCCTCGAAGGGCTGCCCGGCGAGCTGATCCTGTACAATATCCGGGCCTATGCATTTGATGCAGCCGGTAACCGCAGTGCCCAGGACCGGACCTGGAATGTAATCGTCGACCGGCGGAATGTCTATGTGTCCCCCTACGCGGAAGCCGGGGGTGACGGTTCCCGGGAAGCGCCGTTCGCAGCAATCGCCGATGCCCTGTTACGGGCCCGGCAGGATGGGCGTCAGGAAATCTATCTGGCCGCGGGAAGCTATTCTCTGCTGGCCGCTCTTGAGTTCGATTTCAGTGTCGGACTGTTTGGCGGATTCCGGGAAACCAACTGGGAACCCGTCGAAGAAGACAGCTTTGTTTTCGCCGATAAAAGCTATTCCGCCCCGAATCTTCTCCGGAGCAGAAATAGCCGGCTGTCCCTTCAGAACATATACCTGTCCGATTCTGCCCGGTCTTTAAGCGAATTGATATTCGCCGAGAATAGCGATGTAAGCATTTCAGACAGCCTGCTCACGGTCAGCGGCGGATCCTCGGCACTGACGGCAGCGGGATCTGTGATACGGATATCCCGTTCTGAAATCAGCGGCTATGAACTTTCCGATGCCACCCTGGTAAGAATCAGAGCGAGCCCCGAGCTCAGCATCCGCGACAGCCGGCTCAGCGCGGAAGAGCTGCCCAGCTTCCTGGAGGCGAATTTGCATGGATCGTATAATCTGCTTTCCAGCGAAGACTCCCAGATCAGCATCAGCCGCTCTTCCCTGATACCCGCATCGGGTGACAGCACGGTAGCGGTATACCTGTATAATTCCCGGCTCAGCGCCGATCAGGGCAGCGTCTTTTCAAGCGGATACGGTACCAGCGCTGCAAGCGCGTTCTTCCTCGACGGCTCGCAACTTGAGTTAAACGCTTCCTACGTACAGGGCAATGAGAACGCCGCTGTTGTCAGCCTTATTTTCGGCAGGGACAGCGAGATAAGCCTCGAGGACAGCGATATCGTCCTTGAGGCGGCTTTCGGAGTCAACGGGGTGTCGCTTCAGGGTGGAAGCCTTCTGGTGGCCGGCAGCCGCTTCTACGGGGCCGGTGGACGGGATTTCACCAACGCCCTGGTGGTTCGCGGCAATTCTGAGCTGGCGCTGGAGCGCAGCGATTTCAGCGGAGCCGAAACCGCGGAATATATCGCCGTATTCATCGAAGACAGCGAAGCCCTGATCCGCTCCAACGACATCAGTTTTTCCGGCAAAGAGGACTACGGTATCGCCGTGCATATCGGCGAGAATACCAGGGGCATCATCGAAGGGAACAATTTCTCGGGAAGCATCAGCGCCACCGCTATCAGGCTGCAGACCGCCGTATCGGAAGCCCGGATGCAGGTGGTGGGCAACACCTTCGAGAACTGGGGACTCCTGTTGGAAGAATTCCGGGACAGCTTCCGCTCATCCCAGCAACAGGCCGGACGCTACCAGTCCCTGCAACAGCTCGAGAGCCTGGAAGGGGCGGGGCTGATTTTCACCGATAACACGATAAACCAGGGACTGTAGACCGTAGAGCACGATTTACGGACATAAACACAAAAAAATCGGCGCCGGGTAACCGGCGCCGTATCTGTTTCTTTCCTTTTCGCACTATTCGCGAACCCAACGAAGATAGCTGCCCTCTAAACTTCCTCTCCATAAGCTATGCTTCGGTGTCAGAGCGAAAACAACATTCTCCTCTTGTCCATCGACTATCATTCGTACATAGCCATATGTACCTTCACTATTGTATAGCGCAGTATCCGTTACATTGGATAAATCAGGCCTCCTGCGGTCGATGAAGGTCGCGGTTGTTGTAGATGCATCCAATATTACGTACCCTTGATTTCTCGTTCCGGCATAAATTTCAGGAGAGCCAGAGAAATCGGTTACTCCTGCTCGAGTAAAAAAAGGATCATCATCTTGATATTGATTATCCACTGGCTCGGCATCAAAAGCGGACCAGCTTGTAAAGCCGGCAAGAGAGTAGTAAACATATCCATCACTGCTGAGCAGGTAGGTATATGAACCGTCACTGGCGAGATCGGTGAAATCAACAAATCCATGAAAAGGAGTCGTTGCAGTATTTACTCGTCCCGGAATCGCAGGTGCGGAGGATAGGTCGGAATCTATAGCGGCTGCGATATCATTAGAATTGAAGAGATAATTCGGGGTCGCTATCCAGTACTCACTCACCCCGTCATACACAATATCAATTATTGGTTCGCCGATCTCCTGGGTAAAAAGATCATTATCCTGGGTCACATTGTACAACTTCCATGCGGATCCTGCACTGGGCACATTGCGCTGGACAGAAATGACCAGATCGCCGTTCACTAAAAACACTTCTGCGATTCTTTCATCTGTGCCAAGAGGTGTCGGAATAGTTATTTGTGTCCAACTTACTGAATCTGCTTGGTCATAATTCAGAACACCCTCAGCCGCGGTATACAGACCGCCACTCAGGCCACCGGAGCCATCATCGCTTGCATGAAGTATGATATTTGTACCATCGGAAATCACTTTTGAAGCAATATTCGTTCCAGATGGCAAATTGACTGATTTCCATGTATAGCCTCTCTGACTGCCACCGGAGTTCTTGCCAACGATTCTCATCATGAGCTTATTCGTCGTAAGCAAGTAATAATACTCGTCTACAGGTGGTATAGGCTCTGATGGTCCATCCTCGTCATAAGGGTAGGGAACTACCGTCTCGGCAAAACTTGTGATATTTGCATTTTCATCTAAACCTCGATCTTCTTCTACTATGGCCACCACGTTTTCAAGGCTGAAAAACAGTCCAACGTTGCTGCTGTTGCAGCCGGTGAGCAGAATAATAGCGGCGAGGATCGGAAGTAGTATTCTTGAAATTCTTTTCATATCGTTCATTTGCTCCACTTAGAAATTGTACATGGCGCTGAGGGTGACTTCCAGGAAGTTGCCGAACCGGGTATTTGTCCCGGGGATGTCGCCGTTGCCGCTGTAGAACTCGGGCTGCCACCAGTACATCAGGTTGAGGCCGAATGACCAGTCCTGAATCGCGTTCCAGTACACCGAGGCGCCGGCCTTTACCATCATGCCGAGGGTGGTGATGTCCTTATAACGCATGATGTTCATGCCCAGTCCCAGATGCAGGGGAATTTCCACGGGACTGAGCCGGAAGAAATAACTGGAGTTCACGGTGATCGGAACAGTGAAGAATCCAACCCGATTCAAATCTCCGCTGTATGCCGCATTGAGATCCAGGCCCAGGCTGATGTTGTTGTTCAGGAAGGCCGCCCAGCCCAGTGTTCCGGACATTCCTACTCTTAAATTCGTGGGGTTGATGGCTTTTTCACCGCTCTCCGGTGATGGATTATGGATAAACAGGGGAATTTGCATCCCTATGGCGATATTCAGATACTGGTCGCCGAGTACCCGGTTTATTTCCGGGGCAGTCGGACTGTCAAACCCCGGATCTTCCTGTGAGAAAATCTGGGGGACAAAGATTACCGCGCTGATGATCAATATCGCGATGTATTTGGCTCTGCTGTTCACGAGTCCCGTCACACACACCTCGCTTTGTATGTTCGTTTGATGTTCGTACTGATTGTTATACGAGTAACTCAGCTTTTTTGAATTTCCGTACGAGCCGATATAGTAGCACAGCCCGATGGCCTATTCAATGCGATAACATTTGAAGCGCAGCGAGATTACAGCATTGTTGAATTTTCCGATTCGCTATGATACATCATGGCCATGGCAGCTGAAATAATTGACGGTAAACAAGTCGCCGCGAATCTGCGGCAGGATATCGCCCGGAAATCCGGGCTGTTGGCGGAAGCGGGTACGGTTCCGGGGCTCGCTGTGGTGCTGGTGGGGGAAGACCCGGCGAGTACCAGTTATGTTACCGCCAAGGAACGGGCCTGCGAGGAAAATGGTATATATTCCCGGGATATCCGCCTGGACGCCGGGACCTCCGAAGAGGATTTGCTGTCCCTCATCGACGAATTGAATGCCGATGAAGCGATTCACGGCATCCTGGTTCAGCTTCCGCTGCCGGATCACATCGATACCGACAAGGTTATTGAGCGTATTTCCCCCCTGAAAGATGTAGACGGTTTTCATCCGGTGAGCCTGGGCAACATGATGCTTGGCCGGGAGGCTTTTCTGCCCTGTACTCCTCACGGGGTGATCCAGCTGCTGAAATCAATCGGGATGGATCCGGCGGGTCGGCACTGCGTCATCGTCGGCCGTTCAAACATCGTCGGTAAGCCCCTTGCCAACCTGTTGCTGCAGAAATCCGACCTGGGCAATGCCACGGTCACCGTCTGTCACAGCCGCACTCCCGACCTGGCGTTTCATACCCGCCAGGCGGATATTCTCATCGCCGCGGTGGGAATCGCCGAGATAATCACCGCCGACATGGTGAAGGAAGATGCGGTGGTCATCGACGTCGGGGTGAACCGGGTAAACGATGCCAGCCGCAAATGTGGCTACCGCCTGGCGGGCGACGTGGCATTCGAATCGGTCAGAGAGAAGGCTTCCCATATCACCCCGGTACCCGGAGGAGTCGGTCCCATGACCATCACCATGCTTCTATGGAACACCGTCCGTTCGGCGGAAAAGCATCACGAGGCGAAAAACGCGTAATGAAAGATATCCAGAGCTCGCGGGATGAGCGCAATCTTCCGCTGAACAAAGTGGGCGTGAAAAACATTCGTTACCCCATAAAAATCCTGGACAAGGGAAAAAGCTACCAGCACACCTCCGCTGAGGTGGATCTGTACGTGAATCTTCCCCATCATTTCAAAGGCACCCATATGAGCCGCTTCATCGAGGTGTTTCACGAGCATTCCCATGACATCCGGATGAACAACTTCCATCACATGCTGGCTAAAATACGGGAAGTCCTCAATGCCGATATCGCTCACGGCGAGATCCGCTTCCCGTTCTTTATGGAGAAAGCGGCGCCGGTCAGCGGCCAGAAAAGCATTATGGAATACAACTGTCGGTTTATCGGCGAGGTTAACTCCAGCTACCGTGACTTTTACGTGGGCATTGAAGTGCCGGTGCTGACCCTTTGTCCCTGCTCCAAAGAGATCTCCGAGTACGGCGCGCACAACCAGCGTTCCTTTGTCCGGGTGCTTGTGGAGCTCGGGGATTTTTTCTGGATCGAGGACATGATCACCCAGATCGAAGCCTGCGCCAGCGCTCCGCTGTTCACCCTGCTGAAGCGGGAAGATGAAAAATACATTACCGAGCTGAGCTACGATAATCCAGTCTTTGTTGAAGATCTGGTGAGAGACGTGACGGTGATGCTCGAGACCCATTACGATTTTCCCTGGTTCAGCGTAGAGGCGGAGAACATGGAAAGCATTCACAACCACGAGGCCTATGCCTGCATCGAGAGAGGAGCCAAGTCCCATGAACATCGTCGATAAAGTCCCTGAGATGGTAAACATTGAAAATGTGCTGATTTCAGTTTCGGATAAAAGCGGAATAGAGGGTTTTATCAGGGAGCTGATCGACATCAATCCTGAAGTGAATATTTTCAGCACCGGAGGGACCTACCGTGCCCTTGAGGCTTCCCTGGCCGACTGGAAGGGCGGCGCCTTCCGGGACAATCTCAAATCGGTATCCGACTACACCGGTCAACCGGAAATGCAGGGAGGTCTGGTGAAAACCCTGGATTTCCGCATCTACCTCGGGTTGCTGAGCGAACCCTATAACGATCACCATGCGGCGGATCTCCGTCGTACCGATTCTATGTACATAGACATGGTGGTGGTGAACCTCTACCCGTTCGCGAAACAGGTCGCAACCCCGGGAAACACCCTGGAGAGAGCCCGATCCCACATCGATATCGGCGGTCCCACCATGCTGCGTGCCTCGGCGAAAAACTACATCCGGGTAGCCTCGGTCTGCGATCCCGACGACTATCCCCGGCTGATCCGGGAGCTCCGGGAAGCCGACGGCAGCCTGAGCCTGGAAACCCGCTTCGCCCTGGCGAAGAAAACCTTTGCCCATACCGCGGCATATGACGCGGGTATCATTGAATATCTGAACGGCTGCGAGCCTGACGAGCTCGCAGCGGCTTACCAGGTGAAGCCGGGAGCTTGGAAATGAGCGATCTGAAAAAAATGTACCGATTGATCAACGAAGACAGTTTCCCCCCCAGAATGGAAATCGCCCTCTACGATGACAACGACCGGCACGCCCTGTTCTACGAGAAGGTCCGCTGGGACATCGACGGTGAGCTCAAGGGTCTTCGCTACGGCGAAAATCCCGATCAGCCGGCCGCTCTGTACAAGCTGGTGAACGGAAATCTCCACCTGGGGGATGTTCGTACCCTGGAACCTGGTCAGCATCTGGCCAGCGACGCAGAGCTGCTGCAATCGGGGAAACATCCCGGGAAGATCAACATCACCGACGTGGACGCTGCGCTGAATATCCTGCGCTACTTCCACGAAGAAAACGCGGCGGTGATTATCAAACATAACAATCCATCCGGAGCCGCGGTGGGATCCACCCTTGCCGAGGCGTATCACAAGGCCTACATGGCCGACCGCCTCGCTGCCTTCGGCGGGGCAGTGGCCCTGAACCGGCCGGTGGACATCGAGACCGCCGAGGCCATAAACGCCAGCTATTGCGAGGTGGTCGCTGCCCCGGAATTCGAAGACGGGGCCATGGAGATCCTCTCCCGCCGGAAAAACCTGAGGATCATGCGAATCGGTAATATTTCACGGCTCCGGGATTTTATCGGAAGTAAGGTGCTGGATTTTAAAAGCCTGATGGACGGAGGGATAATTCTCCAGTATCAGTTTGAACCGGTCATCCGCGACGTCAATGATTTCCTCCCGGCGACCAGCAGTCACAAAGGCGTTGATTACGCCGTGAAGCGCCAGCCCGACGACGACGAGCGCAGGGACATGCTGTTCGGCTGGCTCGTTGAAGCGGGCATTACCAGCAATTCGGTGATCTACGTCAAGGACGGGGCCACCGTCGGCATCGGAACCGGAGAGCAGGACCGGGTAGGGGTGGCGGAAATCGCCCGGGACAAGGCCTATCGCAAATACGCCGACCGGCTGTGCTGGGAGCGCTATGAGAAACCGTTCAATCTCATGGATGAGGGAGATGAGAAACAGGCCATTCTGGAGGAAACCCGGCGGAAAAAAGGAAACCTGGCCGGAAGCATCATGGTCAGCGATGCGTTTTTTCCCTTCCGGGACGGCGTAGACGTTGGAATCGCCGAGGGGATACGCGGGGTGGTTCAGCCCGGCGGCTCCATGAGGGACTGGGAAGTGATCGAAGCCTGCAACGAAGCCGGGGTTTCCATGGTGTTCACCGGTCAGCGGAGTTTCAAGCACTGAGCCCAATCCATGCGGGAGACCCATTGTCTTGGATCATCCGGCCGGATACAATACATACATAAGAACTTACGCAGCGAGGTATCGCAATGGATCAACATAATTCTTCGGAAGATTCAAGCGCGCAAACGT
>CAWZYW010000040.1:0-10690 GCA_963966255.1 uncultured Salinispira sp.
AGTCTCATTTCCCCGGGGGATTGGGGTATAGTAAAATGGCAGCATAGGGTTTTTTTCAGGAGGCCCTAGATAGAGCCGTAGCATGTTTACTGGCTGCTCTGAGCGTTGGTAAAAACACCCCAAACCCCAGCCGTTCCTCCCGGTAGTTACCCGTTCCAACCCAGGCCGGGGGAGTCCGTGGGAAACAGTTGTCCGTCTTTTATGATGACGGTTCCGTAAGCAGGATCGTCCAGGAGATCGAGGTGACCGTCGAGATCAGCAAAACGGATATTCTTGCGACTCAGTGCGAATTGAAGCCCTGCGGATATGCCCAAGGCCGATTCGTCCATGCAGCCCACCATTACGCCGATCTTCGCGGATCTGGCTACGCTGTCCACCTGGATGGCTTCGCTGATGCCGCCTACTTTCATAATTTTGATGTTGATCAGATCGACCAGCCCCCTTTTCGCGACCCGGAAAGCATCCATAAGCGAAACCAGGCTTTCATCGGCCATTACCGGCACGGTGGACCGGTGTTTCACCAATCCCAGGTGTTCCGGCTCTCCCTGCCGGGTGGGCTGCTCCAGAAGTTCGAGGTTAACCGGCTGAACCTTGCCGATAAACCACAATGCCTGTGGGTATGAGTATCCCTGATTCGCATCGAAACGGAGGCGGATGCCGTTGCCGAAGCGCTCCCGGAGTTTAACCAGCCGTTCGAGATCATCTTCCGGGGCAAGGCCCCCCTTGATTTTCAGGATCCGGAAGCCCCGGTCTATATGGCTTTCGGCATAGCGAAGAGTGTCTTCAACGGGGCATATCCCGATGGTAACGCTGGTCTCGATTCGGCTTCGGTATCCTCCGAGGATTTTCCATACCGGCAGCCCGGCCTTTTTCCCGAGAATATCCCACAGCGCCATATCGACGGCAGCCTGGAGACTGGAATGGTTCGGAAACTCGTGCCTGATCCGGTCCATTATTTTAGCCCGCCGCAGAGGATCGGATCCGCGAAGCAGGTCCGGGAGTTTTTCTGATGCCTCCGGGTAAATTAATCGGGCATGTTCTCCGGTAACCTGGGGATCCGGCGCCATACATCCCCATCCGCTGATTTCACCGGTATCGAGCCGGATAAAAACATGATCGGCCTTATCGAAGGTCTCATAGGCGACGGTGTAGGGATCCGCCAGCTCCAGGGATAGGAAATCGATTTCGATGTTCCGGATTTTCATGCTTCGATCTGAAGTACCGCATCGATTACCGGCGCTATGCCGGTTATCAGCGGATCGCAGGCCGGAATACCGTGCAGATCCTCCAGCTCCCCGCATATCCGGCTGATATTCGAGGGGTCCATGCCTTCGTGGTTGACGGTTATGCCGATGACCGGTTTTCTCGAAAGGAACTCAGCCAGGAAAATCTGATCCTTCAGGGAATCCAGCGGAAAACCGGGGAATCCATCGTACTCACGCCTCATGGGGGCGTGTTGCATGATGATTCCATGGGGCCGGCAGGCGGCGAGAATTTCGAATCCCCCGGGGTACCCGGGATTCATCAGGCTTCCCTGCCCTTCGATGATCGCATACTCCATATCCTGTTCATGCCAGGCGGACCATACCGCGTGCTCCAGCTCCCCGCTGACATAGTCGTTTATCAGCGAGTCCATTACGGTGCAATATCTGGCGCCCTGGAGCCATGCTGTCTGGCCGGTGCCGATCATCTCTGCGCTGCGGCCGGCTTCTCGCAATGCGTGGACCAGGATCCATGCGGTGGTGCGCTTACCCAGGGCGGAATCGGTGCCCAGCACGGGGATGCGCCGTGAGCTCACCTCATGGATTTTACCGGTGAACATGTGGTTTCCCGACGCGGCGGATTTTCGGATATCCCGGATCAGTACCCCCTGGCGCTCGGCCAGCAGCCGAAGTTCATCATCATCGCTCACATAGTCATGCAGCCCCGAGTCAATATTGAGACCGGATTCCAGCGCTTTCCGGACCGCTTCCCGGATATCCGCAGTCAGATAGCCTCCGTCGGTAGCCACGCCGATGATGAAGTGGGTGAGCTGATAGCCTGAGGCGTCGGCCAGCTCTAGGGCCCTTGAAAGGCTTTCGACGATGGGTATACCCGCAGGACGCCCGTCGAGAACCATCCCGGCATCCGGTTCTCCGGGGACCCGGGAATCGATCACGGACCGGACGGCGTAGCGCTCGGTGAACCGCACCAGCCCGTGGGCGGTTTTGCCGTAGGTAGTGAGAAAGGAGTTTTCGCAGTACACCACCGCATTTCCATCATACATCATCATTTTCTCCCGGTGATGACCACAACATACCGATCTCCCGGCAGGGGATTCTGTCTGTTGAATTGAAGCATGGCGCTTAATCCGGCGGTGGACGCCGGCAGAACCGAGAGCCCTTCGTTGTTTTTTAAGAATTTCGCCATTTCCAGCATCGCGTGATCGGATACATTCTCAGCCCAGCCACCGGATTCCCGAATTGCCTGGAAAGCCACCTCGCCGTCTATTGAATGCCAGTTAATAAGGGGTTCGTTGATTTGGGATTCCTTGATCTTTTCGGGTGACAGATCCCGATAGGTGGCGTAGCCCTTTTTGTACGAATTGATAATCGGATTCTTACCTGCGGAAGAGCCGGCGATCATCCGGGGAAGGCGGGAAATTTTCCCCCTGCGGTACAAAGTCTGAAACCCCTTGTAAATTCCGGCGAGGGTGGTGCCGTTGGAAACCGGAACCGCCACCGCTGCAGGGGCATCCCGGAGTTCATCGTAAATTTCGTGGGCGATCTCACCATAGGCTTTAAGCTGGATATCGATATTGATAGCGCCGGGATTCGCATCGTACATCTCAAGCGCTCGCGCGTCTTCGCTGGACAGCTGGACCGCTTCCTCGTAATCCCGGCCCAGCCGGACAATTTCAGCCCCGTATCTGGTCATCTCATCTTCACGGCTGGTGTGATATGAGGTCGGAATGTATATCCGGCAGTGAATGCCCGCCAATGAGGCGGCAAATGCCAGGGCGACTCCGTAATTACCGCAGCTCGCGGTGATGATCTGTTGGTATCCCTGCCGGAATGCGTCTTCGACCTGGGCAAATGCGATGCGATCCTTTTGGGTGCCCGAAGGATTCGACCCTTCGAATTTGAGATAGAGTTGCCGCAATCCGTATTCCCGCTCCAGGTTCCTGGCCCGGGACATCAGGGTATCGCCGACCTCGGAAGCGATGATATCGCCGTATGCTTCGATGCGTTGAGACATGGGCAGAGTCTCATCGATCACATCCCTGCGAAGCGATTCGACTTCGGTCAGGACCGTGGTGAGCTGGCCCCGAGCCTCATCAAGAATATTCAACCCGGGCTTCGAATCCATCCGACGATGTCTCCTTACCCTGAATTATCGATAATCATCCGGGGAAATACTATAGCCTTAGATATCACTTGATGAGAAATCATAGAATGCCGCGGGTATCGTGAGCATTAAAATAAAACGCCCGGAGTAAATCCGGGCGTCAAGGTCAGGCTTTGATTGCTGCGAATTATTTGATTTCCACCAGCTCAATTTCAAAGTAAAGCCAGGAATTGGGCGGGATGATTTCCCGGCCGCCCTGGGAGATGCCCCGCTCGCCGTATGCCAGCTGGGGCGGAATGACAACCTGGCGGGTTTCGCCTTCCTTCATAAGAAGCACGACTTCGTCCCAACCGGGGATCAGCCGGCCCACGCCGATTTCCACCTCGAAGGGGCCGCGGCCCTGGGAGCTGTCGAACACCTGTCCGCTCAGAAAGGCGCCGGTGTAGTTGATGCTCACCGTATCTCCGGCATTGGGGCTTGCGCCCTGGCCTTCGCTGGCGATGCGGTAGTAGATGCCGCTTTCGGTTTGCTGGGCATCGGGCAGAAGGCTTGCGGCGGTTTCTTCCGCTGCGGAAACCCGTGCTTCCTGGAATGCTTCCTGGCGCCCGGGGTTGGCCGCCACTGCGGCGTCGAAAGCAGCCTGATCCGCGGTAAACGCTTCGGCGTCTTCGCCTTTGCGGATGATGGTGACTTTCTCAATGCTGTCGCCCTGCTCGATGTCATTCACCACGTCCATGCCTTCGAGGACCCGGCCGAACACCGCGTACTTGTAATCCAGCCAGGGGGTTTCCTTATGGGTAATGAAGAATTGGCTGCCGTTGGTGTCGGGCCCGGAGTTTGCCATGGAGAGAATTCCCGGACCGTCGTGGACCAGGGAGAGTTCGAATTCGTCGGGGAAGCGGTAGCCGGGATTGCCGCTTCCGGTGCCCTGGGGGTCGCCGCCCTGGATCATGAAATCGTCGATGACCCGGTGGAAGGTCAGGCCGTCGTAGAACCGGACGCCTTCGCCCTGATTGTGTTCGATGGTTCCTTCGGCCAGGCCGACAAAATTGGTGACCGTCCGCGGCCTTTTTTCGTATTCCAGTTCCAGCAGGATCGTTCCTTTGCTGGTATCCATCTGGGCGTAGAGCCCGTCGCCGTCCTTATCCATATCAAATTCTCCTCTTGCAGACGCTGTGTTAATCGGTGTCCCAGCGGGTAATTCCCCCGCCGCCGAATCGTTTGTCTGAGCCGTTCCATTGCAGGCCGCGACCATGAGAACCGCCAGCACAATCGAAAATGCGTATATTCGCTTCATATTACTCCCCGCATCACCGGCAACGGCTCCCCTATTTCCGGATGACCCGCGCGCGTATGACGCCTTCAATTTCTTCGACCTTCTTCAGGCTTTCGTCGGAGATGTCCCCGTCGATATCGATGATGGTGCAGGCGACTTCCCCGCGATGCTTGTTGATCATGTCGGCGATGTTTATCTTCCGCTCAGCCAGTATCGAAGTGATCTGACCGACCATCGCCGGTATATTCCGGTTCAGGATCAACAGGCGGACGTTCGTGCTGAATTCCATCTGGATCATAGGGAAATTCACCGAGTTTACGATGTTTCCGTGCAAAAGATAATGAGAAATCTGGCTGGCGGCCATCACCGCGCAGTTTTCTTCCGCCTCCGGCGTGGACGCCCCCAGATGGGGTACCGGAATCACGTAGGGGTTCGCCACCAGCCGCTCGTTGGGAAAATCGGTGATGTAGCGGGCCACGGGACCCGATTCCAGCGCTTCGAGGATATCGTCATCGTCAACCAGCGGGCCCCTGGCGAAATTGAGGATGCGTACCCCGGGCTTCATCTTGGATATCAGCTTCTTGTTCACCATGCCACGGGTGTTGTCCATCAGCGGCACGTGAAGGCTGATAAAATCGCAATCGCTCACCGCGCTCTCCAGGCTCGCCGCCCGGCCGACGTTGGCCCGAAGCCCCCAGGCGCTCTCTACCGAGATATACGGATCGTAGCCGATAACCTCCATACCCAGGTCATTGGCCGCGTTTGCCACCATTACCCCGATGGCTCCGAGGCCGATCACCGCCAGCTTCTTGCCCATGATCTCCGGCCCGGCGAAATCTTTTTTTCCGCCTTCGACGGTCTTTTCCAGATCGCCGACGCCCTCGAGACTGCGGGACCAGTTAACGCCCTCGACGATCTTCCGGCTTGAGAGCAGCATGCCGGAGATCACCAGCTCTTTTACCGAATTCGCATTGGCACCGGGGGTATTGAATACTACGATGCCCTTTTCGGTGCAGCGCTCCACCGGAATATTATTCACTCCGGCGCCGGCCCGGGCGACCGCCAGCAGCGAGTCGCCGAATTCCATGTCGTGCATCTTGTACGAACGCAGGATGATGCCGTCGGGATCCCCCGCCTGATCATCGATGGTGAACTGACCGGGTTCAAGCCGGGAAAGGCCTTTGGGGGAAATGGTGTTCAAGGTTTTTATGGTGAACATGCTGCCTCCTCATTCCGACTCTCATCCGCGGGAAGATGGATGCGCCGGTGTGGTGGTTTTACCGGCCGACGAGACGGTCTGCGCATGGTTTATTCGTGTTTTTCCTTCCCCGGGCGGGATCCGGGGAAGTTTTTTTGTGCTTTAGTCGGTATGTCCTCCGTCGGAGGTTTCTTCGGTTTTCGCTGCGCCTGCCTCAGATTTCGTGCGGGGCAGCAGCGCTATGCCGAGTTCTTTTAACTGGGCTTCGTCTACGGTGGATGGCGAATCGTCCATGGGATTCACGCCGGCGGTGTTTTTGGGGAAGGCGATGACCTCTCGGATAGTGCTCTCCCCGGCCATAAGCATGATGAGCCGGTCAAGACCCGGGGCGATGCCTCCGTGGGGGGGTGCGCCGTAGCGGAATGCGTCCATCAGGAAGCCGAAACGCCGCTGGGCCTCCTTGGGATCGAAGCCTACGATGCTGAATATCCGTTGCTGGAGTTCGGGATCGTTGATTCGGATGGAGCCGGATGCCAATTCGACGCCGTTGCAGACCAGGTCGTACAGCGCGCCTTTTACCGCTCCGGGATCGGCTTCCATATTGTCCAGGTATTTGGCCTGGGGCATGGTGAACATGTGGTGCGCCGCTTCCCACTTCTGATTGTCTTCGTCGTATTCGAAGAGGGGGAAGTCTACGATCCATGCGAAGGCGAAGCGGCCCGGTTTGCCCGGCTTGCTGTCCACCAGGCCGAGCTCGCTGCCCAGTCGCTTGCGCACCGCGCCCAGGGAGTTGCAGCTGGTGTTCCACTTATCCGCCACGAAAAGAAGCAGGTCTCCAGCCTTCGCGCCAAGTTCGGCGGTGATTTCCGCCGACCGGTCGGTGAAGAACTTGCCGATGCCGCCTTCCAGCTGAGCCTGGTCGTTTACCTTGGTCCAGGCAAGGCCCTTGGCGCCGTATGTCTTTGCGGTTTCTTCCAGCTCGCCGATCTGCTTTCGGCTGTAACCCGATGCTCCAGGCACAACCAGCACCTTGACGCTGCCGCCGGATTCGATGGCTGATTCGAAGACACCGAAACCGCTGCCGGGTACCCATTTGGCAAAATCCTGCATGGGCATGTCAAAACGCAGGTCCGGCTTGTCCGAGCCGTAGCGGTTCATGGCATCGTCATAGCTGATCCGCTGGAAGGGAGTCTCGAGTTCCATATCCATGGTATGGCGGAAGATATGGCTCATCAGCCCTTCGACCATGGCGAACACGTCGTCCTGGTCCACGAAGCTCATTTCGATATCGATCTGGGTGTGCTCCGGCTGGCGATCGCCCCGAAGGTCCTCGTCCCGGAAGCAGTGGGCGATCTGGAAATATTTATCAAAGCCCGAAACCATCAGGGTTTGCTTGAACAGCTGGGGACTCTGGGGCATTGCGTAAAAATTCCCCGGATTGAGCCGGCTGGGGATAAGGAAGTCCCGGGCTCCCTCGGGAGTCGAACGGATCATGGTCGGGGTTTCGATCTCCAGGAAGCCTTCGCTTCCCAGATATTCCCGGACACGGTAGGCAACGTCGGCCCGCAGCTTGATTTTGCGCTGCATGGAGAAGGAGCGGAGGTCCAGGTAACGGTATTTGAGGCGGAGATCTTCGTTGGTCTCGCTGCGCTCGTCGATCATAAACGGCAGGGTCTCACATTTGGTGAGCACCACGATGTTTTCCGCTTTGAGCTCGATTTCCCCGGTGGCCATATCGGAATTGATCATGTTCTCCGGGCGCATTCGCACTTCGCCTTCGACGGCGATGCAGTACTCGTATTTCAATGCCTCTGCGGCGGCGCTGAGCTCCGCAGATGCGTCCTCGTCAATCACCACCTGGGTGATTCCGTAGCGGTCCCGCAGGTTGATAAAATGCACGCCGCCGTGGTTCCGGTTCCGGTGCACCCAACCGTTGAGGGTGACCTTGTTTCCCGCGTGAGCGGCGGTAAGCTCGCCGCAGGTATGAGTTCGTTTATATGCTTCCATGGGCGAAAGACTATCATTTTAATGATTGCGGATTCAAGCGTGGCATGCAGTGACCTGCGGCGTGGTCGGGCCGGTCAGAACGCGCTGAGACCGATGACAATTCCAAGCTGGGCTATGAGATAACTGCTCATGATGGCGACCTGGGCGCCGGGAAAATCCCGTTTGAAGTAGTGGTATCCCAACAGCGTATCGCTCAGGATGAACATGGCCGCGCCGGCGGCCGCCACGGCGTTTCCGGTTCCGCCAAGAGTGAGCAAACGGACTCCGGCGGTCAGACCCAGGCCAGCGAGCCCTGCGGAATACAGTATCAGCGCAGACTGATATTGCCGTTCCTGGGGCCAGATCAATCTCAGGATCAGCCATGCGGCAAGCATCATCGCCAGGATCAGGCTGAATATCCCCGGAGTCATGCTTACCCGCCCGATGCCCTGAAGGAGGGCTGCGATATAAAAAATATGCCCGATGAGGAAGCTGCTGAGTCCCGACAGGAAACTGGCGGGCCGCTTGCTCAGCAGCAGGATATCCCCGATCCAGCCGGCGATGAGGCCGCCGAGGATGAACCAGGCGGGATTCGCGGTCAGGCTCAGATACAGGAAGATTATCAGGGGCAGAAGGGCGGGTTTTGAGAATACCCGGAGCTTGGTATTGTCACTGATGATAAACGCCAGATCGGTCACCGCCGCAGCCGCCAACAGAATCGCCGGCAGCAAAAACATATTGTTCATCGGTATTAAGATTAACGCGCTTCGCCAAGAATAGCAAATCCCTCACCGAATCGGGAAAGTATGGAAAGCCGACGCCGGAAAGGCCATACTTATGAGATATGAGCAGGTTCCCGATGATCCCCAGAATCCCGTTGATTCTCATTTTCATGACGCTCGCTTTCTCCCTGACCGGTCAGGAATCGCTATCTCTCGAGGATCTGGCGGAGGGCCTGGAAATAGATGGCGGCTGGGATTTTTACTGGCGGGATTTCATCGATCCGGCAGGCTGGAGTCTGCGCGCCGTCGGTGACTCGTCTTCGCCGGACCGGCTGGACGGCGGCTTTTGGGATGCCCGGGGTTATCCGACCAGTGGCTACGGCAGCTTCGTGCGCCATGTTCGAATCGATCCTGAGCTGGTGGAACAGGAGACCGTGCTGGGTATTTATGTGCGTGATGTGCTCTTCGCCTATCGCCTGTATGTTAACGGCAATCTGCTTATAGAAAACGGCAAGCCCTCAGCCGAAGCCGCGGGGGAAGTGGGCAGCTTCCGCATGCGCACGGCATATTTCACTCCCGCCGGGCAGGACCTGGAGATTCTCGTCCATGTGTCCAATCATCACGACGTGAATTCCGGTTTTCGTCACCCCCCGCTGCTGGCCCTGGCCCAGCGCGCCGCCTCCGCCGGCGACCGGCTGAGGATGCTGGACTTGTTTATCTTCGGGGCCTTGCTGATCATGGCACTGTATCACTTCGGCCTGTTTTACCTCAGGCCGACGGAACGGAGCCCCCTGTATTTCGGAATCTTCGCCCTGTCCCTGGCTTTGCGGGGCGGACTGACCGGGGCCCGCTTTCTTCACGAACTGCTCCCCGGCATCCCCCTGGAATTCATGATCGATATCGAGATTATCATGGTGTATGTCGCCGCCTACAGTCTGAACGCGTTTATCGTCTGCCTTTTTGGCAATCATGAAATCAAGTGGTTTACCCGGATCCTGAATATCTCGATTGTTCCCTGGACTTTGCTGGCTTTGATTCTGGGCATTCCGCGGATGATTCCCTTCCACCTTGCATTTGAAGCCCTGCTGATCATTGAAAGCGGGATCCTGATCTATTACCTTGTCCGCGCGGTGAAGGACCGGGTTTCAGGTTCCTGGGTGATGCTGGCCGGCGTGATAATTATCGTGCTCACGGTTCTGAACGATATTGCCTACGACCTGATCGGATCGGGAGGTTTGTTCCTTTCATCCTACGGGCTGTTCCTCTTCACCTTCCTTCAGGCATTTCTGGTTTCCCGGAATTTCACCCGGGCATTTTCCCTTTCAGAGCAGTTCTCTTCGGAGATGCAGCTGATGGCCAACTCCTTTTCGCGCTTCGTTCCCCGGGAATTCCTCAACATGCTGGACAAGGAGTCCATATTGCACATCCGCCTGGGAGATCAGGTCGAGCTCGATATGTCGGTGATGTTCTGCGATATCCGGGAATTCACCAGCCTGTCGGAAAAGATGAGCCCCGGGGAAAACTTCAACTTCATCAACAGCTACCTCAGCCGCATCAGTCCGGTCATTCGGGAAAACCACGGGTTTATCGACAAATATATCGGCGACGGCATTATGGCCCTGTTTCCCGGAGATCCCCGTAATGCCCTGAACGCCGCCATGGCCCTGCTCCAGACCCTGGACGAATACAATCTCGACCGATTGAATTCGGGCTATCGGGAGATCAGGGTGGGTATCGGCATCAATTACGGCCGACTGATGCTGGGAACCATCGGGGAGGAACACCGTCTGGAAGGAACGGTGATCTCCGATACGGTGAACATGGCCTCCCGGCTGGAGCAGCTCACGAAGGTGTTTCAGACGGATGTCATCATCAGCGAATACCTGGCTTCCCACTGCCGGGAAGAAGACTTCTTCGCGCTGAGAAAGCTGGGCCGGATCCGCGTCAAAGGAAAAAGCGATCCGGTGAATATTTTCGAGCTCATGGGGCCCGGTAATCCGCTGGCGGGAGAGCTTCGCCCGGATTTCGAGAACGCGCTGGATCTGTATCTCGCGGGGAAGTACCGGGACGCCGAGGCGGCCCTGGAGAAGCACCTGGAGACCGCGGGGGAAGACGGGGCGGCGCAGTTTTACCTGGAGCGGATCCGTGTGGACGGAAAAGCTGTCTCGGGAAGTTCAGGAG
>CAWZYW010000041.1:0-10532 GCA_963966255.1 uncultured Salinispira sp.
CAACTGGGTAAATTTAAAACAATAGGGGCTGCCCAAACTTCTTGGACAGCCCCTTCCTTTTAGTACAACAATAATGCCCTTCAGCGAATGTTTTAGAGCTGAAGGCCTGCGAAAATAAAGACAAAAAGAGCAACGGTTTCTACGAGACCGAGGGCGAGAATGTAATTCACAAATCCCTTTCCAGTTTCTGCCAGAGCATCAGAAGCATTTGCACCTGCCTTGCCCTGATAAAAAGCCGAAAGACCCATGGCGATACCGCTCAAAACGCCGATAAACATCGCGAATAAAGGATCGACGCCTCCGTCGACAGCAGTGCGGATATTACCCATCAGAATCAGACCGTAAATGGTTTGGGTAAGTGGCGCGCCGATAAATGCGAGCAATAGGAACGGAGCAGGCTTATTTTGAATATAGCACTTTTTCCAAGCCCCTACGGCAGCCATCGCTGCAGATCCAATCCCCAGAGCTGAACCGACTGCCGCCAATGTAAATGCGGCAATTACTCCGATCATACCAATATTCATACTGTTCTCCTCATGTATGATTACAATTTCTTGAAGGGTTTGTAGTCAAACCCCGTCCATTCGTTTCCTAAATGTCCCGAAAACTCAAGCATCTTGAGTCGTATTCCATGGACGAGTACCGAGAGACCGCCCATCACCAGGTTGAGAGTGTGCCCGATCAGAAGGACTAGAATACCGGCGAACAGACCGAATATTCCAGACTCCATCATTCCTTCTGCCATAAGATTAAAACTTTTAGCGATTTCCAGAGAAGCCAAGCCAACGGCGAACAACCTGATATAGGAAATAATATCAGCGAAGGAACTTATGGCAGTCAGGAAAGTATGGATGAGATTGCCGATATTTAAAGTTCTGCCCAACCCGCGGAAAAAACCGTCTCCTTCCTGACCATCAAATAACAACACCACCACCAGACCGCCGATGATTAGGGGTAGCGTAATATCGGGAATCGGATAGTCTTCCGCGCTAATTACTAAATTGAGTACCAGAAAATAAAGGCCTGAAAGTGTTGTCATCCATCCGAGATCAGCAAATCCATGAATTCTTGGTTTATCCCTGAATTTTTTTAAGAAGTTCAGGAAGTGCGCAAGAAGAAGATGCCCCATTCCCAATGTAAAACAGAACAATAGAAGAGTTTCAATTACCCGGTCAGCCTCAACCACTTCAAAAGCATCCAAACTCGGAACGACAAACTGTCTGAGAAATGGAGTTTGACCGATTGGACCGTAGCCGAACCAGTTCCCGGTAATTGTTCCCCACGTTAGGGTGCCGAGACTCAAAACGGTAAAAAGGATGAGAACATTTGGAATTTTCTTTGTCCGTATTTTTACAATCACCATCGAAACGATGGATACAATGCTGAGCAATGCTCCATAACCGGCATCACCGATGATCATCGCGACGAACAAGGTGAAAAAAATCAGGAACCAGAAAGAAATATCATGTTCGCGATAACCGGGAGTGGTATCCATGAACTTGAAAATCGGCTGGGTAATAGCGATGGGACGCGGATTCACAACCTTGGTGGGCACGGCTTCTTCCGGATCGGGGTCTTGAATGATGACACCCAGTCCTTCGGCTGAAACGAAATCTTTCAGATCCTTCACATTGCTCTCGGGAATGTAACCATCCAGATACGTGAGACTTTCAAGGCTTTCAATTTCATCTAATTTTGCCTGAACGGAATGAAACTCTATATCAACCGAACAAAGCTTCAACCCTTCAAATAGGGCCAGCTTCTCCCCCTGCATGGAAGCGAGCTCCGCCTCCCTGCTATGAAGATTCTCCTCCGCCTGGTTCCGCTGGTCTATGAGCTCGGCAAGGGACTGTTCCGGCAGGCGGAAGACTTCCAGCTCCGCATCACCGGGATCGTCCAGGAGGATAATTCGGGACTTATCCTTGGACTTCCGCACCATCAGGTAACGCAATTCCTCGGGAAGCCGGGAAAGCTGGTCGGCAGTGACATATGCAAAGGTCAGATTTAGCCCCGCCTCAGCGATTTCCGCGATCTCAGAGGGATCGAACTCACCCCAGGCTTCCACGCGGGCTATTTCACGCTGCAACTTGTCCAATTGCTCATGAGCGTCCTTCAAGGCTTCCGATGCGGCCAGAACCCTGTCCGCGATCTCTTCAGCATCCTGAAGGCTCGCCACCCGGGGACTTTCCGCATCTCCGGATTTCGCTTCGGGGATAGACAGATAGGCCCTCTGCAGCCGGGACTCGGTTTCCTTCAGCCCATCGAGGTCCGGACTTTTCGCATCCCGGGTCTCAATGTGAAGGGTGCCCAGTTCCCGCAGGGCCTCGGTTACCGCGCGACGGCGGGACTCGAGGGCCAGGACCCGCACTTTCTTCATTTTCGCGATCATGCGGCTCCCCCCTTGGCAATTTTGTTCTTAGACATCTTTCCCCGTACCACCGCGGCGGTCTGCTGATCGCCCAGATAAATCTGTATCTTCTTGATATTGCCCCTGGTCTCGGGAATTTTCACCTTCTCGAAGAGATTCACCCGCTGGCTGGTGACCCGCAATTCCTCGGCCACCAGGCGGTACTGTTCTTTTAATACCTCGAGTTCGGCATCAAGGCTGAGGATTCTCTTGAGAGTCTCCAGCGCCTGATCGACCCACAGGGGAATGCGGAACAGATCGTATTCGGCAATTTCGAATTCGAGATTCTCAAATACCGGAATATCTATACCCGCGATATTGCCCGTGGAGGTTCGCATTTCCTTTACCGAGATCAATGAAGGCAGATCCTGGGGATCCGCGAAAATCGCCACCCAGGTCTCCATGGCCTTCTTGAGTTCGTCGCGCTCCCCCTCAACCTCTCTCTGCTTCTGCTCTATCTGGCGGAGTACCAGCTGCAGCTGCTGCTTTTTCAGCTGAAGCGTCGGGAGATAGCGCTGGAAACGTTTGAGGGCGTCTTTCTGCGTTTTAAGCTCGTTTTTCGTAAGCCTGATTGTCGCCATCTATTGCTCCGGTGACTTACACCGCCTCCGCTTTCTTCGGCCAGAACTTATTAATAAGGTCGGACTTCATGCCGGTCTCGTTCGACTCGAAACACTCGGCAAGAATTTCCCAACCGAGATCCAGAGCCTTTTCCAGGGGGATGTTTACCGACAGATCCATCATGCGGTCTTCGAACATTTCGCCGTATTTCAGGAGCTTCTCATCCCAGTCGCTCATCCGGAAACCCATGGATTTCTTCTCCATGGATTCCTTGAAGCTTGCGTACAGGGTGATCATCGAGTCCATGATGGCCCGGTGATCTTCCCGGGTATCCTTGTTCACCATCTGCTTAAGACGGCTCAAAGAACCGAACGGCTCAATGCGCCCGTTGCGCAGGTAATACTGCCCTTCGGTGATATACCCCGTATTATCGGGAACCGGGTGGGTCACGTCGTCACCGGGCATGGTGGTCACGCCCAGGGTGGTGATGGAACCCGCTCCCTCGAAGTCGACGGCCTTTTCATATCGGCTTGCAAGCTGTGAGTAAAGGTCCCCGGGATAACCCCGGTTGGAAGGGACCTGCTCCATGGTGATGGCGATTTCCTTCATGGCGTCGGCGAAGTTGGTCATATCGGTGAGAAGGCACAGAACCCGCTTGCCCTGGAGAGCGAACTGCTCAGCCACCGCCAGGGAGATGTCGGGTACCAGCAGAGCTTCCACCACGGGGTCCGCGGCGGTGTGGACGAAGAAGATGGTCCGGCTCAGGGCCCCGCCTTCTTCAAGGGCGTCCTTGAAGGCGAGATAGTCGTCGTTCTTCAGTCCAATGCCCCCAAGGATGATGACGTCGACTTCGGCCTGCAGGGCGATCCGGGAAAGCAGATCGTTGTACGGCTCACCGGATACCGAGAAGATCGGAAGCTTCTGGCTTTCCACCAGGGTGTTGAATACGTCGATCATCGGGATACCGGTACGGATCATGTTCCGCGGGATAATACGCATCGCAGGATTGACCGAGGGGCCTCCGATTTCGATCAGATTTTCTTCGAGGCCGGGTCCGCCGTCTTTGGGCTGGCCGGAACCGTCGAAAATACGCCCCAGCAGGTTTTCGCTGAAGGAGACATTCATGGCGTGCCCCAGGAAGCGGACCTCGTCTCCGGTGGAAACACCCCGGGCGCCGGTGAATACCTGAAGGCTGACTTTTTCCCGGTTCAACCGGATGACCTGGGCCAGGGAGCTGCCGTGGGCCGAATTGACCACAGCGAGATCGTCGTACCTGACCCCGTCGGCGGAAACGGTGATGACGTTCCCTTCGATTGATTCAATTTTACTGTATACTTTTTGCATCGTTCTCCGCCCCTCTTAAACGCTGGCCGCCATCAGTTTTTCGGCGCCATGGACAATGCCCATCTTGTGACCGCTGACCAGGGCCCTGATCCGGCCTTCGTATTCGTCGAATTCTTTTCCCTTCCACTCGGAACCGTTGTAGTCCTTGAAATTCTGCCGAAGCTCGTTGAAGAAGTCCCTGGCGGCTTTCTGGTTGGGCATATCGAACTTCGCGGTGATGATCTCGAGAAGCAACTCGAAAATATATCTCTGCCGCTCTTCGCTGACCGATGCATCCACCGGATCAAAGCTGTCCTGCTGCAGATATACCGCATCGATGAACTCGCTTTTTAAATATGTGATGTAGTCGTCCAGACTGGTACCCTCTTCGCCGACGACCTTCATCATCTGACCGACCTCGTTACCCCTGAACAGAATGAAACGGGCGTATTCGGTCTTGGTATCGTCGATACAACCGCCGTACTTGCTCCAGCTGTCCAGCGGATGGATGGAGGGATACTTCCGGGCGTTGGCCCGGTCGCGGCTCAGGCCGTGGAAGGCTCCGACGACTTTCAGGGTTCCCTGGGTGACCGGCTCTTCGAAGTTACCGCCGGCGGGGGATACGGTTCCGCCTATGGTGACCGAACCGGTGGCTCCGTCTTTCAGGCGAACCAGGCCAGCCCGCTCATAGAAGCCTGCGATAACCGACTCCAGGTAGGCCGGGAAGGCTTCTTCGCCGGGAATCTCTTCCAGGCGTCCGGACATTTCACGCATGGCCTGGGCCCAGCGGCTGGTGGAATCGGCCAGAAGCAGAATATTCAGGCCCATCTGCCGATAATATTCGGCCAGGGTTACGGCGGTGTATACCGACGCTTCCCGGGCGGCTACCGGCATGGAGCTGGTATTACAGATAATAACCGTCCGTTCCATCAATGTGCGTCCGGTTCGGGGGTCGATGAGTTCGGGAAACTCTTTCAGGGTCTCGACGACTTCCCCGGCCCGCTCACCGCACGCAGCGACGATTACGATATCGACTTCGGCATTCCGGCTCATGACCTGCTGGAGAACGGTCTTTCCGGCGCCGAAGGGGCCGGGAACGCAGAATGTGCCTCCCCGGGCTACCGGTAGAAAGGTATCGATGATCCGCACCTTGGTGATGAGCTGCTCGGTGGGGCGCAGCCGTTCTTCATAGGCGGTGATGGCCCGCTTCACCGGCCATTCGAACATCATGGTAACTTTGTGCACATTGCCCTTGCTGTCTTCCAGCTCGGCGATCTGCTGGTCCACGGTGTAGGTACCCTCGGAAGCTACGGATTTGACCGTGTAGGTATCCAGGAAATTAAAGGGTACCATGATCCGGTGCTCGAAGATCCCCTCGGGAACGGTGCCAAGGGTGTCGGCCTTCTCGACCTTGTCCCCGGCCTTCACCTTTGGGGTGAATTTCCACTGGGTCTGCCGGTCCAGGGCATTGAGGTACACTCCCCGGTCCAGGAAAAAGCCGCATTGCTCGGCCAGCTGGGGGAGCGGATTCTGCAGCCCGTCGTAGACCTGCTTCAGCAGTCCGGGACCCAGTTCAACCGCGAGCATCTCACCGCTGAATTCCACCGGGTCGCCGACGCCGATGCCCCGGGTCATTTCGAAAACCTGCAGCTCGACCTGGCTGCCCCGCACCCGGATAACCTCGGATTTCAGGCGCTTCTCGTTCACCAGAATATACGCAACTTCGTTGAGGGTGACGTCGCCGTCAACCTCTACGGAAACCATGTTCCCGTTTACTCCGACAACTTTACCGGCTGTTTTTGTCATGCCTGTTCTCCATGTATGTTTTGGCTCTGCTGCATCCGCTCGTGCACCGCCTCATAATGGCCGTCGAAAGCTTCCGTGCCCGCCGCCCGGGTTAGCGACCGGCGGCGAAGCAGGATCTGCAGCTTCAGATAGTACACAATCATTTGTTCGAGATTAAAAAACTGACCCACTTCCAGTTCTTCCAGATAGGCCCAGCGCATTTCATCCAGGGCTTCATCGGCCTTGAGGGGCGAATCGTTCTGCAACGCCGACCTGACCGATTCGGTGAGACCGCTCCTGGCGCTGAAATCATCGCCGCCGGCGCTTCGCCGGATGAAGTCCTGACCGTCCCGTTGCAGTTCGGCGGCCCGTTGCCGGACCAACTCGTTTCGGAGCCCCATTTCCCACTGATGGAATTTTTCAACCAACGGATGAGGGGCGCTGCCCGCCGCGGGATCGATTGAGGATGTCCGGATAACGGACAGATCGCCGGCGCTCACCGAATCCCGGGCGACCTCGAGGAACTCTTCGGCTTCTGGATACTGATCGCCGTCAAGCCTGAGAAAAGGCAGGCTGGCCATGGCATAGTAGTAGGAACCCAATTGATGCCTCCTCTACTTGCCGACGGAAATCAGTTCTGCAATCTGATGGCTCAAATAGCTCTTGATGACCTCGGCGATGCTCTCCGCCGAGAAATCGTAATAGGCTTTGCCGCCCTGCTCTTTGATGATAAAGCCCCCGGACAGGTTCTTGTTCACCTTGAGCTCGAGTCCCGCTTTGAGCTCGGCCCCGAGTTTGCCTTTGATATTCGACTCAAGGGATTTCATTGCCGAATCGCTGAGCTCCAGGCTGCCGTCGATTTTGAAATTCTTCACAACTTCGGCGACGGCCGACGCCATCTCTTCTCCGGAGAAGGACTCGGATATGCTCTTGCTGATAAGCTCATCGAAGGATTTCTGCAGGGCCTGCTGAACGGAGATGAGGACATCCCGGCCTGCCTGGCTTACCGCGGATTTGGCGGAGGATTCGAATTGCTCGGCATCCTTCTTCGCCTGTTCCCGATACGATTCAGCTTCTTTCTTGCCGGCGGCCACGATGCCTTCCGCTTCGGCCTTGGCCTTGGCGATTATGTCCGCAGCCTGTTTTTCAGCGCTTTCAACGCCTTCTTTCTTAATGGTGTTCAGGAGATCCTTTACAATTACTTCCATATCCTCCCCCGGATAAACAATGATGATGTATGATAGTTGTTGGCTAAAGTCTACATAAATTGTAGGGGATTATTATTGCGCCAACAAGCCGGAATGTAAATAATTTTTTATCGAAATACTAGTAATTAGCAAAAATTCAACAATTCTCGTTAATGTTAATTTAGATTATTATTTCCAGCGATTCTCAGCCGACTACATTTTGCCTAAATTAAAGTTTCCGACAATCTTCAGGCCCCGGATATCCCGTTCGACTTTCAATTCCCTTTCGGGGAAATGGCTCTTGAGCAGGCGATCGATGAGGGAACGGACGGATTCCTCTATCTCCTCCCGAAGTTCGGGGGTGACCGTATCGACGGTGGAAATATGGATGTACACGGCGTAGCCCCGACCGTGCTCGCTGCCGTAGCCGGCGGTAAACTGGGGACCCACGTTGAAGAGGCCGTCCTGGGACTTGTTCGAAGTAGTTCCCCGCTCCGGCCGGTTCGGACTGATTCGGAAACGGGAGTCGTACCGGTCTTCCAGCCAGTCATCGACCTCGTCGAACAGGACCTTGAGTCGGCGGTTGAATTCATTCATTTTCGGGTGGTACATCATTGCCTCCTCTCGTCTTCAATGTATACAAGCAACGATCAAGAAAAAAGGAAAACCATGACCGAAGTTAATAAAAGGGATGATTTTACCTTTCCCGCCGGGATGCCTAGGTTTCAGTTCAGATATACGTAGGATTTCCCGTAACCTCCGTCTTCCGGGGGCGCGAAACTGATCTGCTTCACCACTGGGGAATCTCCCAGATACTGATGGATTCCCTGCTGCAGCACACCGGTGCCCTTTCCGTGGATCACCGAAAAAAACTGCAGACCTTCTACGGCTGCCCGATCGAGGAACTGCTCGACTTCCTTGAGGGCTTCATCCAGACGCATACCCCGGACATCCAGCGTCAGGCCGCTGCGGATCTGCGGTCCTCCCGCGGCGGCGCTTCCGCCGCCCTTGTCATATTCCACGTGGACTTTTTCGGATTCTGAAAGACCCGCCTGACCCGCCGCCCGCTGTACCAGCTCGAGATCTTTCTCTGCGACGGTCATTCGCATGGAACCGGCGAGAATCACCCAGCTGTGCTTCTTCTTCCCCGCTTCGATAATTTCCGCGGGTTTACCGCTTCCCTTGTAGCGCACCCGGTCGCCAGGCCCATACGCCGAAGCGGAGGAGGAAGATGCCAGGCGCTGTTCGTAGGCCCGTTGCTGGTCGTCCCGGACCCTGCCGAGCTCTTCGCGCTGTCGACGGCTCAACCCGTCGAGGGCAGCCCGGGTGTCACGATTCAGGTCCGGAGCTTCCGCTTCCGCTTCAGCGCCGGTCTCTGAGCGCTCCCGGTTCTTCCGACGCAGGCGCCGGCGTTCCTGGGTGAGCTGATAAATAATGCGTTCGATTTCCTTCCGGGATTGGGCCAGGTAAGCGTCGTGCTCAAGGAGCTTCTGTTCCTTCAACGCCAGCTCCCCTTCTTTGATGAGCTTTTCCCGTTCGCCGAGGTCGGCATCCCGGCGATCCGCCTGCTTGCGTCGTTCGCTCAATTCAAGCTGGGCCTGGATCATCTCCTGCTGACGGGTTCTTAAGTCCTCGATGAGTTGCTGCATGCTCAGGCCTTCCCGACTGATGTGCTCTCGGGCCCGGGCGACGATATGGGAATCCATGCCCACCCTCTGGGCGATATCCAGGGCGTGACTTTCTCCGGGGATACCCGATGCGATGGTATACGTGGGCTCCAGGCTTTTCGCATCGAATTGCACCGAGGCGTTTTCCATTCTCGGGTGATTATACGCATAGGCTTTCAGGATATCGTGGTGGGTGGTGACCATGGCGTAAACCTGGGAATCGGACAGGTGCTCCATTACCGCCATGGAGAGGGCCGAGCCTTCAGTGGGATTGGTACCGCTGCCCAGCTCGTCCAGAAGGACCAGGGCATCATCCCTGGCGCCGTCAAGCACCGTACTCAGGTTTTTCAGGTGGGCAGAGAACGTTGACAGGCCCGCATCGATGGACTGTTCATCCCCGATGTCCACCAGGATATCAGAAAACAGCGGGAGCTCACTGGCATCTCCGGCGGGGATCTCCATGCCGCTCTGATGCATCAGGCTCAGCAGGCCGAGGGTTTTCATGCTCACGGTCTTTCCCCCGGTGTTTGGCCCCGAGACCACCAGAATCCGGGTGTCGCCCTGGATTTCGATGCTGATTGGCACCGCCCGGGTACCCAGGAAGGGATGGCGGGCGGCGATGAGCCGTACGCCCTGCCGGGAGATCCCCGCGGGATTTCCATCGACGGAAGCGGCATATCGCCCCCGGGCCTGGAGACTGTTGAAGCGCAGCAGCCGCTGCTCCATGACCGTCAGCAGGCCGGTATATTCCCGAAGGGCGTCGCTGCAGCGCCTGAGGATTTTATGAACTTCCTGGTGATAGCGGCTCCGCTCTTCATTGAGGGCGTTGTTTTTTTCCAGCAGCTCCTGCGGTTCGATGTAAATCGTCTGACCGGAATTCGAGGATCCGTGGACGATGCCCCCGACCTTGCCCCGGTGATCGCTTTTCAGAGCGAGGACCACCCGGCCGTCCCGTTGGGTGGCCTCGTCGCTGCTCCATATGTCCTTATGATCAGAAAGGTAGCGCCGGGCGCTTTCCTGTATCTGTCCGTGAAGTTTCTGGATCGAGCGGATTACGTCCCGCAATTCGGGGATCTCATCCTCCCGAAAACGACCGTTGGCATCGAAATACGGAGAGATGATTTTCAGTACATCACGGGGCTGATCCCAGTCTGCGAGATATTCCTGCACCGCAGCGCTTTGATTTTCATCCAGGATATCTTCCTCAGTCATCCCCCGCATCCAGCCCAGCAGCTCCGCATACTGATGAAGGAGCACGGAAATCCGCGATAGCTGTTCGAGTTCCAAGACGGTCCCCTGCTTTCCCAGCATGGAAAGGGCGTCCCCGATAAACTCCAAACCCTGGGCCCCGTGATGGCGGGAGCGGATCATCAGCCGGAACGCCCGCACCAACCGCAGTTCGGCTTCCAGCGCATCGCCGTCGGTGAACAGCGGGAAAGATTCTATCCCCCGCTGTTCCCCTTCAAAGATGCTGAAACCGCGGCAATTTTCGAGAACCTTGTCAAATTCCAGTATGCGGATGCTGTGCTGATTCATAGTTTTCTGAACTTCCAATCCTTCATTTGCCGGGCCGATTCCTCCATGACCAGGAGGGTATTGATA
>CAWZYW010000042.1:0-10531 GCA_963966255.1 uncultured Salinispira sp.
GGCGAGGGATGTTCACCAGGCGCAGCTTTGTGCATCACTTGGTGCTGGATATCAGTCAATGGAAAACCTGGCATCGTATCTGGAAGACACCGGTGTTTGATCTAAAGGTCGATGTGCCTGAGTTTGCGGTGGCTTGAAAGCGGGTTTATCAGCTGTTTTCGGGGCACTATAAATTTATTTAGTAATTTCTCGCAAGCTCAGGAAAAGTTTTTGGCTACATGTATGCATTTTGAACCGCTTATGCACAGGGAAGGAATATCCGGGCTTTACATGAACTTCATATTCCCCGAATAATGATCTGAAGGACAGCGCAAAATGAGCCCGTTCAAACATCATATAAAAAAGCAGTATAAGGGATACCAGATCGACGTTTATCACGGGATGAACGGCTACTGGTTCGCATTTATTCCCAACCGGGTGAAGTTCGAATACAAAACGAAGAACTATTCAAATCGCGAAGCGGCAATCAAGGATTGCCAGGGCTATATCGATCGGAAATAGATCTCCCCAGGTCATTTTTCTCAAAAACATGCAGTAAGCGCCTCTCTTTGCATCCATCAGTTCAACAGCGATTCCAGACCCTCCGAGGATACTTCCGATCCATTGCGCTTGAGTTCCAAACGCTCCTGCAGCAGGATAAATCTCTCCTTGCTCACCGGGTAAAACATGGCGGCCAGCAATGCGCAAAGCATAAAGCCGGCGGCTACAAGAGTGGACAGGTTTTCGATGCTCATCCGGGTGGATTCCGACTGCATGACCAGGGAGGGATCGTAATCTCTTATCTCCAGGAAGAACCCCACGAGCCACAATCCCAGGGCAGACCCGATCTTTTGTACCAGCTGGGGAAGGGCGGTGATCGCGCCTTCCCGCCGATGTCCGAAGGCGAATTCATCCAGCTCACAGAGATCGTATGCGAAGGTGTAAAACATGGTCCAGAATCCGGATAATCCTACTCCCACAAATACGCCCATCATGACCACCTTTCCCAGGGAATCGGCTCCGAGGATTTTCGTGAGCACCAGGCCGAAGATAGCCGTGGCGAATGCGAAGATCACCGAGCTTTTCCGGTCCCGTTTTGAGGATATCCAGGTCATTACCGGAACGAAGGCCATCATGGAGCCCACGGTGGTGATTAATACAATGGTCAGGCTTTCGGGGTCGGCCAATGCCCGGTATTCGATTAGGTAGGGCAGGTTGCCGGTGATCATGGTGCTGGAAATCAGGAAGAAGAACACAAATGCAAGGTAACTGGCCATAGGTTTCATCCGGATTATATCAGCGTAGGTCTTGAAGATGGATTCTCCTTCGAGCGCGTTCTCCTTTCGGAGATTCACCCGGCGCAGTGAGCGAAGGCTGATACCTACGAAGATAATGGCGATGAATCCCATCATTCCCGCGGTGATGACCCAGCCGCTGCTTTCGGCGATGCCTCCCGAGGACATGAGTTCAACCAGGAGCGGCGGAGCTCCGGCTCCGATGAGGATCGCGAAGGTGTTGATGAACGAGCTCATTCCCCGTATGTTGGTGCGCTCGTCGTAGTCCTGGGTCATTTCGGCGGTGAGCGCATAGTAGGGAACCGTAACCAAGGTATAGGCCAGCCAGAATGCCATGGTTACCAGCAGGTAATACGCGAAGCTCAAGCCCTGGGAGAAGGGAAGGCGGACAAAAGCTGCGATGAACAACAGCGCCATGGGAATTGCCGCACGGGCGATAACCCTGCGTTTGTCCCGCCCTGAGCGATCGAGGTAATACCCCACCATAGGATCGGTAAAGCCGTCCCAGGCGACGGAAAACAGGGCGATGGTCCCGGCAAGCACCGGGCGCAGACCCACGGTATCGGTGAGGAAGATGATAAAAAAGGTGTAAAACATGTTGTAGAGAACGGACTCCGAGACGATGCCCGACGCGTAGCCGAGTTTCCGTTTGAAGCTGAGGCCTGACTGGTTCGATGACAATCTTTCCCCCTGAAGTTCGCCCGAATTTTAACACAGTTCCTGGATGAGAATAAATTGTTTTACCCGAGGTGAAATCAGGAATGAAACACCATGTGAAGATGTCCGGCGGATATCAGGCAGCTTGGATATATTCTATAATTCGCAGGTTTCTCCATCAATGCCCAGTACGACGCACAGAGCCCTTACATCTTCATCGAAGAGCGCGAAGAGATCTCCGGGCTCCAGATAGGTATCGATCATATCTTCCTGTTCATCGGCCAGAAGCAGGAGATCCAGATACTTTTTTTTATTGTGCGTGATCTTTTCAATTTTCATGATATCCCGCTCCCATGATACTATATGGCGAGGCTGCCCGCGATCAAGATGGATTCGGCAGCATTCTGTTCAGGAGGAATATGATGTTCAAAGAATACCGGGATTTTGATGCACTCGGCCTCGCTGAACTGATACGCAACAAATCGGTAAAAGCCGAAGAGGTGCTCGAGGCGGCAATCGCCGCCATCGAAGCGGTCAATCCGCGACTGAATGCCGTAGTCACGACCCTCTACGATGAGGGACGCCGCATGCTCTCTGAAGCCGATCCGTCGGCCCCGCTTTACGGCGTGCCATTCCTCCTGAAAGATCTGCTCATCCAGATGAAAGGTACCCGGTACACCCGGGGAAGCCGGGCCTTCGCCGGCTACGTATCGGATCACGATACCGATAACATGCTCAGGTATCGGTCAGCCGGGCTCTGCGTCCTGGGTAAGACCAATACCCCTGAGTTCGGCCTGATGGGCATCACCGAGCCGGAACTCCACGGTCCGACCCGCAATCCATGGGACGTATCCCGAAGTCCCGGCGGATCGAGCGGCGGCAGCGCTGCTGCGGTCGCTTCGGGTATGGTGCCCGCCGCTTCCGCGGGAGACGGAGGGGGTTCCATCAGGATCCCCGCCTCCTGTACCGGTCTTTTCGGGTTAAAGCCGTCCCGCGGCCGCACCCCCAACGGTCCCGATGTCGGCGAGCCCTGGCAGGGCGCTGCCGTCAGCCATGCGCTGACCCGGTCGGTGCGGGACAGCGCTGCATTGCTGGATATACTGGCGTTTCCCGGGGATCCCGGCGCGCCATACCAGATTCAGGAGCCGAGCCGCCGGTATCTGGAAGAAATCTCTAACGATCCCGGGCGTTTGCGAATCGCATTCACCCGAAAAACCCCCTTCGGGACCGATCTGCATGCAGAAAGCCGGAATGCGGTGGAAGAGTGCGCAAAGCTGCTTGAGGACCTGGGGCATGAGGTGGTGGAAGATGCTCCGGATTACGACTGGCATGAGCTCACCGCTTCATACCTGACCATGTATTTCGGGGAGGTTGCGGCGGAGATCGCCAACAGCGGAATCCCGAGCAGCCGGCACCGGGACTCATTCGAGTTTCCCACCAGGACGTCGGCAGTGCTCGGATCGGCGTACAGCGCCGGTGACTTCGCCTCGGCGATCAACCGCTGGAATAGCTACGGCAGGATGATGGCAGATTTCCACCAGCGATACGATCTCTTCCTCACCCCCACGATGGCTCAGCTGCCGCCCCTGATCGGACAGTTCGATACTCCGCCGCTCTTGAAGGCCGTGGGCAGCGTGCTCAATACCTTACGCGCCGGGGGAATCCTCAGGGCGATGAAGGTTGCGGACCGAATCGCCGAAGGTCAGCTGTCAACGGTGCCGTTCACCCAGCTGGCCAATCTCACCGGTCAGCCGGCAATGTCGGTGCCCCTGTACTGGACCGGAACCGGCATCCCCATGGGATCCCATTTCATCGCGCCCATGGGAAGGGAAGACCTGCTTTTCCGCCTGGCTTCCCAGCTCGAGGCCGCCAGTCCGTGGTTCGACAAACATACGTCGCTCAAGCTGGAAAGGGGAGATTGACTCAGTAAATTCTGTTTGCACGATAGGTGCGAGCTCGAGTGTGGGCCGATATAAGGGTGGACTGTTTCAGGAGAACATATGTTGCACCCTGAAAAATCCGATTATCCCATTTTGTATCTGGGCGGAGAATTAATCTTGTATAACCCGGTGGTTGAGAACCGGGGAGACCTCAATACCCAACTATCGGGATAATCCTTTGCGGCGCCGAAGGAATTCCGATAACTTCAACAGCGCGAATGCGATCGGAAAAGTAAAGCTTCCGGCCATATATGAAGTGTAGAAATTGGCCCGGTAATCCACCGGCGATTCGAAGTTACTCATCACGATAAGAATCAGGTTCACCAGAAATGTGATTAAATAGGCGATTCCCAGCGACTTCAACGCCGATTCCCGCAGTTTCGGGGTGAAAGGTTGGAAAAAATAGGCGAAATACAGTGCATAACCGAAGTATCCGGCGGTTGCGTTCGATTCGCTGAAGAAGCTTACGATGCCAACCAGGCCGACAAAACCTAAAAAACCGAGGGGATTGATTCGTTTCATAACAATTGGAAAATACTGCTCCGGATCGGGAATACCAAAGTTTTTCCAACATCTTCACTCCCAGCCCTCTGGCAGCGAGTCGGCAAACTCAAAATCGTCAAAATAGATCTGCAGCACCCCGCCATTGTCACGGATGAAGTGCACGATATTGTCGCTGGCATATAGTTTCTGCGGATTCCATTTGGACAGCGGGATGGGTCTGCGCGATTCGGGATTGTAGGTCCAGTCGCTTACATCGATGGCGGTCTTCGGAGCGCTGTCATCAGAAGTCTGAATTGTGAGAATGAACCGTCCGGTCTGCTCATCACCCATCCTCCAGCCGACTTCCATGGTGAACCATTCATCGATCGGTATCTCGACGCTGCCGAGGGTCTCCCATCCCGGTCGCCATGTCTTTTCACCAGTGTTCTTATAGCTGAGGGAAGCGGCAAGTTGCAGCATCCCCGGATTGGCCTCTATGACGTAGATGCCGATTCTGGAGCTCTTGCCGCCGCCCTCCATCCAGAGCTCATGGATCATCGGCTCGAGCCACCAGTCATCGGTACCGTTGTATTCCATCATCATGCCGAAGTCGGGGTGCAGCCTGATGCGCTGCCTGGAGTACAGCTCAACTAAAACATCGCCTTCCGAATGACCATTCCATCCGAAGTTGTGCTGTACGCGCCCCTTGTGGTGCGGGACATTGGAGGCGGGAATGGTTGCGTTCCTCAGCCAGAAGTGCAGAACGTGGTTGCCGGCCTGCGAGGGATCTTCAATGATCCGTGCATATCGATCATCAAACGCCCCCCCCTCATAGGATATATTCGTCGCAGCCGGTCGGGGGATGTAAATGTGCTGAGGTGTTGGAAATGGCGCGGTGTTTTCGAATCTGATCTCATTGTGAGCATTGTCGGGGGTTCCCGATGCTTCGGAAGGTTCAAATCCGGTTCTGAAAATAATTGCGAAATCCGCAGGGGCTTCATAATCAAAGGATCCGGTTTCGCAGGAAATGAAGTATCCCGCGATAATCATGAGTATAATCGCCTTCCACAGTTTCATTTCAGTTGATTCCCTCTACTTTTGCCCATATGACGGTTCCCGGTCAGGATCTTACCGCGTCTCGGAACGACGATTGCCCACATGTTCCCCCCTGATGCAATGCGGAGGCAGCGAAAAAGATGCTTAGCCTTCTCTCAGACGTTTTTCTATCATATCCCATCTTTCAGCGGGGCTCAGTTGTTTATTACGATGATACGTCAGAGCCAGAGCTATGCACTGTGATAACTCCCTTTTTGGAACTATATCGCTCAATGTAAAATTAATGCTTCGGTTTCCTTCAAAAGTAAATGTATCGGGATATCTTTCCCTCATTGCCGGAACCAGATTCGCTGTACACTTGAAGAATATTGAGTATTGATCTTTCTTTGCTTCTTTCCAGGCTAGCCTGATGGTGCTCCCACTTTTCGACTTCGAGGTTACATAGCTTGGTTCTCCCCATTTAAGCGTTTCTTCAATTTCTCCGACGCTTTCGTTCTTTGCGGCGGTTTCAAGAATCAGTTGCCGTAGATCCAGTAATTTCCGTTTGAACTTAATCGGATATGTATCGAATATCGCCGCGACTTCCTTTTGCATTTTCATTTCATCATGTCCTTCGCATAGCGACCTCATGCGCGATAAGCTGTATTTATCATAATGGTATTTTGCTCAAAACCACAATTCACCTCTGTGCCTGCCTCAACCAGGACGTTCAATAGCAAGTATTGAATGAATTTTTCTGACCGGAGAATTGATATCATCATAACAATCTAACAGTTGCCCTGTATGCTCCAGGAGAAGGAGTATTCGATGGTTTTCAACGATATCAAAGTATTGCAGTCGATTGAGACGCATAAATCATCCAGTCAGACCCTGGCCCTATTGGTTTCCGAGTTTTTGTATACCTATGAAACGGCGCCGATTCAGGCTTTGATTGAGGATCTCCGGCATCATGACGAAGTTCGTGCCATCGGCGTCGTCAATGAAAAAGGTCAGATGTCAGGTATTCTGATCCGCAGGCATTTATCCACCCTCATGCTCAAACCTTATGCCCAGGATATACTCAAGAAACGGAGCGTGCGTCAGATCATGTCTTCGACCCGGATATTTTCTCTGAACGACAGTATCTTCGTCGTTGCCGAGCAGATCAAGGAAGAGCTGCTGATGGATGAAGTTCAGTACTTCCTGGTATCCGATAATGACAGAAGCTTCGGAGGCATTTTTTCAACCCTCGATATTCTCAATTACATGTCACATCTCATGCAGCAGGATGTCGCGCTTGCAGGTCGGCTCCAGAAACGCATCGTCAAAGAGCGCGAGCTTGTGGTGAGCAACTCTTTTGAATACATTTCATCTAACCAGACGGCAAAAGGCGTTGGGGGGGATTTCACCTCGATTAAAAGGATTTCCGGAGATAAATGGCTGATAGCCCTTTGCGATGTCTCGGGCAAGGGCATTGCCGCAAGCGTCATAACCTCGGTGCTATGGGGCATGATGAGCATTTATGACTTTAAAAACGGGATGAAAGAGTTTATCCGGAACCTGAATAATTATCTGGTCAAAACCTTCGAGGCGGAAAAATTCATAACCGGTTTGTTCATAGAGCTCAATGAGAGTAAATACGAACTCAAACTCTGCGACATGGGTCACAGTCACCTGTTTCTTTTACGGAAAAATAAGCTGCACGCCCTTGAAACGCCGGAAGGAAATCTTCCCATCGGCATTATGCCGGATATCGAGCCGAAAATTCACCGGCTCAAGTATCTACCGGGCGACCTGGTTTTTCTGATGACTGACGGTCTGATCGAACAGGAAAATATGGAAAAACAGGTTTACAACATGGAAAGGGTGGAAACGATTCTCTCGGCAAATCCTGGCGCGGCAGTGGAAGTGCTCCACGACCTGATTACCCGCGACTTTAAAAAGTTCAGGGCAGATCAGATCCTGAACGACGACGTATCCATGACCCTGATCAGGTTTGCCGAACAGGAAGTAGTCATCGAATAACCCCGGGAAGCCAGTCTTTCTAAAAGCTTTCGACTGCCCCTCAATAAAAATGGCGCTTTACTGCAACCTTGTTCCGTTTGTCGTTATATACGACTCCCTGGTTCCAGTATTCGACGGCGGCGAACATGGCATTCCCGCCGTCATCGGGTACGGATTCATCGGTGCGGAAGGAAAGATAATCCATCATTTTTTCAAACTGACCCTCGCGGTGGCAGCGCAGGCGCTCACGGTAGAACTCATTCCACTCATCCAGATTCTGGAACCCTTCGCCCTCGTCTTCGACGATAAGCCTCGCATGATGGTGACTGAACTCCCAGCTTACGACGATCTTTTTGTTTTTATCGTTTTTGTTACCGTGTCGCACGGCGTTTTTGATCAACTCGCTGATCTGCTGTTCCAGCAAATTTATTTCATGGATTTCATGGGGCGCTTTCTGGGCTATGAGGTTGCTCAAGCGCCTGATCTGACTGAGATCTATATTGAATTCTCCGGTGCTCATCCCGTTTTCTTCGAAGAGGGGAGAATTCTCATCGACGAGGAGGCCGTGATAATTAGCCGATTGATGCTCTGCTTGTCCCTTGAATTCGCTTACCGCTTCCTCAACCGTGGGGAAAATCGGGAGAAATCCGTTCAGCCTGGTAAGTCGGAGCACCGACTCTATATCCCTGCTTATATTCACAAAGGCCAGCGACAGGTTTCTTTTCTGAGAATGGGTGTACAACGACAGTAAAACGCCGACGCCGCTGGAATCAATGTAATCTACATTACCGAGATCGATAACGAGTTTGCCATCGCCCAGATCCCATTGGATGCGGCAGTACTCCCGAAGTTCGTTTGCGCTATATAAATCGATCCGGTCATGCACGGTGATAACCTGAACGCCGTCCTGTTGGGTGCTATTGATAATGAGTGTTGATAATCTTTCTGCTCGTGAGCTCATAAATGTATCCTTGAAACGTATCAGCCGGTACGCTCGCCGAGCGCAACATTGAATGGTATTTCGTCAATCGTTTTATAGATTTTAAGAACCTGGTCCAGACGAGTCAGTTTGATAACTTTAAAAACCTGACTCTGCATGCGTATGAAGTACAGGCTGAACCCCGAGGCTTTCTGCATCTGATACAGGTTTATCAGGCAGCCGACTCCGGAGGAATCAAGGTACTCGACCATATCCATATCGAAAATCAGGTCCCTTGACAGGGATCTCAGTTTTCTCTGGTAGAGTTCCTTCAGCTCGTTTTGGGAGTAAAGGTCCAGATCACCTTTGATTCCCAGAACGATATGACCCGAAGCGGTCTTCTTTAATGAAAAATCCATAGCACACTCCAAGTCTATATATACGGCGTGATTGTTAGCGTATTATGAAAGTTGGAATAAAGTCGGAAGAATGAATAGCTATCGGCTCGGCACCTATAAGAAGGCGTGAATTATGTATGTATCAGGACTCATTGAGGATCTGCCTCCGCTGAGGTGAACTGTTTTTCCGCAATCGGATAAACAGGCTCTCATGCACCCGTTCGGTCGTGCTTTGAAGCCAATCAGGAGTCCAGGGTCATAATCTCTTCGAGCTTCTTTTTCCCGATATCGGGTACCATGGCCCCATCTGCCGGATACCCGCATACCACCAGCATATACGGACGCTCGTTGTCCGGTCTTTCGAGGAAATCAGAGAGAAAGCCCATGGGATTGGGAGTGTAGGTAAGGGTTCCCAGCCCGGCCTGATGCAGTGCGCTGATGAGAAATCCCGTAGCCAGGCCAACTGATTCCGATGGGTAATAAGTTGGCGCTTTCCCTCCGCCGGCTATGACTTCAAATTTCCGCAAAAACACCGCTATCAATACCGGTGCTTCGCTGAGGAACGGCTTTTCCCAATTTGTAGCCAACGGTTTCAGGTCATCGCCCCAACGTTTCCCGGCGACCTGCTGATAAAAGCGCTTCTCGATGTTTTCGGATTCCCTTCGTATACGCCTTTTGGTCTCCGGATTGGTTATGACGACGAAATGCCAGGGCTGCTTGTTCGCGCCGCTGGGAGCTTGACCGGCGGTGGCGACGCAATTACGGATTATCCCTATATCAACCGGCCGGGTGGGGAAATCCCTGATGGTTCTGCGGCCGGACATTATGTCAAGATACCGCTTAGAATCCATGATTCCCGATTCGGAATCCGTGCGAGTACCGGAATAGGGGATCAAACCGTCCCAACGTTTCTTTGCCATGGAACCGATCATATCGTGAATTGCGCGAAGTCGCTATGCGTAATCGGGAAAACGCAGTATCTGGTAAAGTTTGTATGTAGAGTTATATTGACTGCGATAACACTCCGGAAAGGGAGTCAGTTTTGAGCAAAATTATACAGGTTTTGGGTCAGCGGGAACTCACTGACTGGATCGCTTCGGGGAACAGCACTCCATCACACCTCATCTCAATTGCGAATCCCTTTGTCAACCGGCCGCAAATATTTCGGCAGCACTTTGACGAAGTTCTCGAGCTCAATTTTTTCGATGCCGAGTCTGTCGCGGGTATAACCCGGAGATTCCCCACAATACCCGAACAGTACAAGATCCTCCCGCGTAAGGAGGATGTCCTGGCAATTGCCGATTTCATCGTGAAGACAAAGGCTCGATCAAGCGGATACACGATCCACTGCCATTCCGGTGTCGCCCGTTCCACCGCCACCGCCCTGATAGTGATTTATATGCTCTGCGGATCAGAAGAAATGGCCGCGAGAATGCTGATGAAACTGCGCCCGCAGGCGATACCTCATCGGAGCATGGTACGGTATTTCGATGAGTTGGCCGGAACTGATCTCTCAAAGTACCGCAAAGTGATTTTCGATTATCAGGCCAGGAGGGTAGTGAATGGCAAGTATCGCAAGAAGCGAAGCCCACGGATCCTGGTGATTGAAGGGGAGGTAATAAGGATTGAAAAGCCGAATATCCAATAGTGATGCGAGGTGATTCTATGAGATCGTTCTCACTGTTGTATTAACATGGGATTTTTCAAATACATTGTAAATGTACCTTTCGTTGAATTGATTATTTAAGGTACCTTACTCGGGAATAGGTAGTGTCTGATTAACTGTGTTTTTCTCCTGATTTTGATACAGTCAATATTAGG
>CAWZYW010000043.1:0-10478 GCA_963966255.1 uncultured Salinispira sp.
CCCCCTCGAAGACGTGCGTCACCCGGTTCATGTGCATTTCCATAAACGAGTGGAGCCCCACCACGAACAGCCCCCGGTCTCCCCCGAAGGCATTGCGGATGCGGGTAAACTCATTCTGGTATATCTGCTTGTCAGATTGGCTCACTAAACCCTTCCATTCCCGGCGAAATGCCTCGGGATGTACGATTCCATTTTACCACACATCGCCTCTCCTTCGCTCAAAACATCCAAAAAAGTACTTACCCGAACTTTGGAACATATATCATCATATCCGCTCCCAGAAAAATCTACCGCGAATTATCTCACCGCGGATCCTCGCGGATTATCGCGGATGGTTTTTGTTCTATCCGCGCACATCAGCGCCTATCCGCGGTTTATTTGATTTTCCGCGAATTGAAATCCCAAGAACGCCCGTAGTATAGTTATGTTGAGGCGAATCATGGAATACACGGCCATAACCAAAGAAGTGGGCGACTGGTGGATTGGCTGGGTCGAAGAGATACCCGGCGTGAACTGCCAGGAGCGGACATATGAAGAGCTACTCGATACACTCAAGATGACGCTCAAAGAAGCGCTCGAAGAAAATCTTTCATAAGCCATACCCCGACACAATGAAATAATCGATCAATTGGCAAACAAGATTTGCAAGGACCTTGGAATCCCAAAAGCAAAATATTGATCCGCGAATATCCGCGGTTATTTTCACCGCGGATATTCGCGGATTATCGCGGATGGTTTTTGTTCTATCCGCGCACATCAGCGCAATTCCGCGGTAAATCAATCAAAACCAAAGCTGCAGTCCATTCCTCCTTGTATTCCTCATGGCAAGTCGCTAAATTTAAGGAGATGGAAATAGCCGATATTCTTCCCCTGGTGGAACATAACTTCAAGCGCTGGAAAGCTGAGGACGACGAGCAAAGCCTGCATGAAGGCTTTGTTCTTTTAACCTCAGCCATGGAACGCCGTGATGAAGCCGAGAAACGACAACAGAAACTCGACGCCCGCCATCAGGAACTGCTGGCCGAATCCAATATCCTTAAAACCGAGTTGCGCGCAATGCACCAGCGTTTTGATGATACCCTCCATTACATGGACAAACGTTTCGACGACACCCTCCATCACATGGACCGGCGATTCGAATCCATGGACAAGCGCTTCAACCTCCTCACCTGGATGATCGGTCTGGGCTTCACCGTGGTGGTCACCATCGCCAGCCTGTACAATTTTCTCTGAGCACCTCCTTAATCCTCACTCTATTTAACCGCGGATCCTCGCGAATTTTCACGGATGGTTTTCTCAAGATCCGCGCACATCAGCGCAATTCCGCGGTTAATTTCACCGCGGATTCTCACGGATTATCGCGGATGGATCTCTGTATATTCCGCGCAGATCAGCGCCCATCCGCGGTAAAACAAATCAAAATCGAATCATCACGGTCGTCTCCCTTGTATTCCTGATGTAATGCCGCTAAATTCAAGGAGATGCATATGTCCGATATTCTTCCCATCGTCGAAAATCAACTCGAAGCCTGGCGATCCACTGGAGACCGCGAAAGCCTCCACCAGGGAATGGCCATGCTGACCAGTGCCATGGAACGCAGGGACGAAGCTGAAAAACGCCAACAGAAACTCGATGCCCGCCATCAGGAACTATTAGCCGAATCCAACATCCTCAAAACCGAGTTACAGGCCGTACATAAACGCTTCGATGACACCCTGCATCACATGGATAAACGCTTCAATCTCCTCACCTGGATGATCGGTCTGGGCTTCACCGTGGTGGTCACCATCGCCAGCCTGTACAATTTTCTCTGAGCACCTCCTTAATCCTCACTCTATTTAGCCGCAGATCCTCGCGAATTTTCACGGATGGTTTTCTCAAGATCCGCGCCCATCAGCGCTCATCCGCGGTGAACTCCCACGGTCCTTCCTGGTTCGACTCTTCCTGCAGCAGCAGCTTATCCGGATCGTCCCGGTGCACCACCGCCGAGGTGATGAATTGATTGGTGAATATCCACATATACGGCACCTCCTAGTACTCGTCGCGGAAGATGATGATCTCATCCCGCTCCCCGCCGATGGAGAAGCTCAGCCGGTACCAGGCTTCGCTGCGCTTTCCGCTCTGGGCGAACAAGGCCCCGGAGTAGGAGGAGCCGGGACCGATTACCGACGGGAACAGCAGGTTCGACTCCAGCCAGGCCAGCTCCGCCTCTCCCCCGGCGATATAATTCGATGCGTTGTTGTAAATCTGCTGCTGCTCAATGGCTGCCAGCCCCGGGTTGTAGCTGTTCACCCTGGCCGAGTAATACGTGCCGCTTGAGGTATATCCGCTGACCGTGCTGGTGGAATAACCCGTATTCGTCGCCTGAAGACTGGCGGAAATAATGGTGAGGACCTGGGCCGTCCTGATCTGGGATTTGCGCCGCCGGAAATAATCCCGGGCCTCGAACACCTCCAGCTCGCTCCAGGGACCCAGGGCCGAGGGGCCCTGATGCAGGGTAAAGCTCCCCTCGTCAAAAGCCAGGGGCACGTTTTCGCTGGGATTCGCGATGGTGAACACCAGCAGGATCTGATTTCCCTGATACTCGGCATAGGAGAAAAGGTCCACCGAGTCCCGATCGCTGACGGCGAAGGCATCTCCCCGGATATAGGATACCTGGGTATCGGGATCTTCCCGGGGAATCATGACGAAGGTCGTGCAGGAAGACATCAGCAGGACCAGCAGAATTGGCAGGGCGCTAATCATCAGTTTGCTATTCATCCCGGCTCCCCTGCAGATCGTATCCGCGTATGTGAACATGAACCGTCGCACCGGGGATCCGGATCGATTCGCTTCGAATCACCGGCTCCATACCTGCGGCCCTTTCCCGGGCCCGGGACAATAGCATCTCCTGCTGCTCGGGGCTGGCCGTCAATTGTGATTCTTTGGCGCTTGCTTCGGGCTGATCAGCCGCCGGGGAGACCGATCGGCTGATGACCCCGTCGGTGTAGATGCTCGGTCCGAAGGAATACAGCCACATGCTCAAGTAGTACTCATCCCCGGCACCTCCTGGAATGAACAGGAATCCCGGAGACCCCTCTTCCACCTCGATCCAGTAGCTGGCATTCCAGTAGCTGCCGTCCCAGGCGATGTATTCCCCGAAGTAATCACCGGCGGGATGGTTGATGTATTCCCCGGCGTAAATCGTGGAGGGAAAGGCCGGAAAGTTCATGGCCTGAGGCAGTGAGGTCCAGTTCAGGGCCAGGAAGGTCTGCCCCTCAGGCCCCCTCACCCCGCAGGATGCAAGCAGGAACAGGATGAGCATTACTGCCGCAAAAACCGAATGTTTGGTACGTTTCATAGATTTCACTCCTTTGTGGTTTCTGTTTCCACGAAGCAAACCCCGTGCCAAACAAGGCTGGGAACGAAGCGGATCAGGCAGGAATACCACTCAACGCCTGTAGCCTTTCGAAACCCATCGACAAGGATGGAGGAAAATGATTGTGACAGATAACAAATCTTGTGCAGGTGCTGGGTTAAATAGAGATAGCAAACCGCGGACAAGCGCGGATATTCACGGATTTAAGGCTAACCATCCGCGACCCATCCGCGAGGATCCGCGGTTAACCCATCAATAAAGCTGGCAGATGTACTGGTAATCGATGAAGATCAAAAATCAGGGTAAATAAAGAAATTTAAGATATACTGGAAATACATGGATGGTTTATTTCTGCTGATTTCATTCACCCTGGTGTGCACCAGTGCCGCGCTGATCATCATACTCTGGCGGTATTCCCGACAGACCGGGAATACACAAAGATTTATCAAATACATCGCGGCGGTTGAGCGAAACCCATCAGCCCCGGATCTTGATAAGCTGCAGCAGAATCTCACGAATCCGGACTTCAAGCGGATAGCTGAGACCTTTAAGGCCAACCTCATTGCCAAGCAGCAAATCCAATCTCGTGTCATTGGTGACTTTTATATACAGCGGCTTAACACCCTCGATGCCCTTCCCCAGCCATATTCCCGTTCCGCATTGGCCACGACGCTCTCAGTAATCGAACAGAGCCATGAAGTTTTTGGATACTCGAAACCCGGCCAGGCTCTGTGCGGGGACTTTTTCCAATGCTACCCGATCGGACCCCATCACGATATCCTGGCCGCGGCCAGTGCCGCTGGACTGGGCAGCGAATCGGGAATCATGGCAATCGTTGTACACAGTATGCTCCGCACCTTCTTCCCTGAGCATTCTGCATCCCAAAGCGTCCGACTTAATTTGAGTTCCGAGTATCTATCCAAGCAAGCCAGCACTATGCTCTCATCCATGAATGACGCACTGTGTTCTCTGGATTATTGTGGGCATTTTGCTCGGTTCCAGCTCCTGATTATCGACCGGCGAGACGGCAGCTGCATGATTGCGGATGCAGGCGGGCTAGGTGCGGAACTCTTTTCACCGGAGATATCGGCTATGCAATCCCTTAGAATGAGTGCTCAGAACGTATCTCCTTCACTCGGGGCTGTGGACCCACAGATATACGAGCTGTTGGGAAGGAACATCACCTTCCCCGTACAAACTCTTCACCTGGAAGAACAGTCAAAGATTTTTCTAATTCCCGATAGACTGTGCGAATCCAGAAGAATCCTCAAGGATAGCAACGGCCAGATTCTCTCCAGCTCGGAGATGATGAAGCGTTCTGGATTAAGCCAACATGAGATTGAACACTGGCTTCAAAACCGATGCAGCAACGGGGAACCAGAAATAGTCTTGAACGAAGCCACCATAACCGAGACTTTTGATGTTGCTCTGAATAGAATTCCTGGAATCCTCAATGCCGCCGGCAATCGTACCGGCTATACCCTCACCAAGCAACTCGATGTCATTCAGACAAAAGACTACTACTTCGATTTCTCAAAGCTGGACGGCAGCGTTCGCGCCATGGTACTGGCGGTCCTGGCGGTGGAAAAAATCTTTCGGCTGGAACCCAATCCGAAACAGACGGAAACCCATATCGGCGTCGATAAAAATATCGATGAAGTACTGCGATGCTGTTTCGCTGACTACCATTTATTCTTCCGCTTCCCCATCGAAAAAGAAGACCCGTTCAATAACTTCTACAGCGGGTTGATAGAAGATCCGCAAGAGCTAAATCTCGCAATAATAGGGTACCACCTGAAAGAGTTTCAAAATCCGGCGGAACCGGATTCAGCTGCGGAAGCGGATGCAAAGGCTAAATCCCAATACCGCCCATCAGATCCTCAGGAGAAGGAAGAAGAGTTGGAATACCTGGAAGCGGTTGAGGAGGATGAGCGTGGGGACCTTGAACCATTAGTAGCAGTTGAAGAGAGTGCGCTGGTGGAAGTCGAACCATTGGAAGAAGTTGAAATGGAGGAGCTGGATGACAATAAGTGGCGCTGAGGCGGAATTCTACGCCGGGCTGGCCCTTGGATTCTACCTCGCCATGCATAGCTTTTTCAGATTGCTTACCTGGAAGCCCGAGGATCTGAAAGCCAGGTCGAGGAAACATGCCCTATATACATTAATTATCCCCATCTTTGATGCCGGACGATTTTTCGGCAGTCTTTTTATGAGCTTTTTCACAAGGGATCAAGCAACTGCAGCCCCTATTACGGCTGATTTCCCGGCTCTTCTGCTTAGTATGCTTATTTATATCTTGATCGCCGCCGTCGTCTACCTTCTATCACAGGGAATCTATTGGCTGTACGATTTGGCAAAGCCGGATTCTGACAGCGCGCAGGATCAATAAACAGAACCATCCGCGACCAATCCGCGAAGATCCGTGGTTAACCCTTCACAAACCCCCGACGAATCTTCTCGTAATCCTGTGAGAAAAACACGCAGTCCCGGATGCACACCGAGCAGCCCATGGACTGGGTGAAGGGCCCCACGCATTTCACATAGTCGATATGGCGAGGTCCGCCGTCTTCTGCAACCGGCTTGTCCCGGTAAATCGCTCCCGCCGGGCAGCTGCGCACGCATTTGTTGCAGCTCTCGCAGAAATCGGCGATCCAGAGGTGCGAATTGGCCTGCGCTTCGGGGAGATTCTCGATGCTGACGTACACCGCGGCCAGGCGCTGGCTGGGCCCCAGCCCGGGGGAAATGAGCAGGCCGTTTTTGCCTATGCATCCGAGCCCGGCTTTCTGGGCCAGCAGCGGATAGTTCACGTCCCCGCCCAGGGCAGCTCCCGCCTGGGCGGCGAAACCCCGGGACCTGAGGAAGGCGGCGATGCGGTTGGACGCCCCGCCCAGACGGTCATAGATCCGCCAGACCTCCTTGCCGGCGCTGATCTGCGGGGCCCGGGCCATGCGTTCCTTCTCCATGGGCATGGTCAGGACGATGGCGTGGGAGTACAGCACCGACTTTTCTTTGAATACCCATTTCTTTGGTACCTCGGCGAAGCCGATCTGATGGCAGCCCAGGCTGACGGCGTAGTCCTTCAAATCGGCCAGGGTCTGCTCATCGATGCCGATTTTCGGCCGGGCGGGATTCTTTTTCAGGGACCAGTATCCGTCAAAGCGCTTGATCACCGCCGGGATCAGCCAGCGGGCGATCCTCGGGAACTTCCGGACATGGCTGTTGAGGTTTCCATACTTGAATATCAGCTCGGGAACGATCAGCCCGGTCCGGGACTCTTTGCCGCCGGTCCAAAGGGGAGTCGCCGGAGGGACATATGCATCGGTGCTTTTCTTCAACATTTTCACGATGGGGTTCATGAAATCCTCGTATTCGATCACCGGAGCCTTTCGAGTTTGGTCCGGTTCTCCTATTATAAACTCATAATCGTAGTTCAGGAGCGCGGCATGCTCGAAATCCTCGAAGCGCAAACAAATACTACCTGGCCGCCCGGGAAAAACCCTCTCCCCTGACCGCTGAGTTCGACCAAGGGTATTTTCGGGATCTCCTTGCGTCGATCCTCCCGGCGGGTACCTAACCGTGCTCAGCTGAAAGACCGTCGGCACGCCCTGCCCGAAATGCGCAAGCCCCATCGAAAAGGCAAACTACATGGGCGGGAGCATTTACTTCTGTCCGACTTGCCAGAAGCCGCAGGAGTAATGCCTGAGTATCCCGATGGCTCCGGCTCCGCGACCGGTCCGGCCCTCTCTCTCTGAAATTAACCAACCGGCTTGGTCCAGGTAAGGCTGAACCGGAACAGCACATGCCGGCGGAAGCGCGAACCCCGCAGGATGGTTCCCGAACTCCGTTTCACCGAAGCGTAAGTGTCCGGCGGCGGCCAGACGATGGGTGCACTGTGTTCCCACAGGCCCTTGCCCAGAACGTAGCGGTGCCAGCGGTGCGCAAAAAAGCCCAGGCCTTCGCAGGCCAGGTCTATGAGGCGGGTGCTGCGGGCGAGACCGACGTGGCATAGTGTTCCGCCGGGGCGCAGAAGTTCGGCGCTCCGCTCCAGGGCCTGTTCCAGGGGCATATGATGGAGACTGGCCACCGAGGCGATAAAATCGAAGGACCCGGGTTCGAACCGGTGGCTCAGGAAATCGGCCTTGAGGTATTCCAGGTTCTCCCGGGGATTCTGCCGAGCCAGTGCAAGGGACGGCTCGTGCAGATCAATGCCGATGACCTCTTCGGCCTCCCGGGCCAGGCACCGGGTCAGCATCCCCTCGCCGCAGCCCACGTCCAGTGCCCGTCCGCAGTCCCGGGGCATCGCATTCACGATGAGAGGATGGAAGTGAATGTTGTGGTTCCAGCGCCCTGCGGTCATTCCAGGTCGATATCAGGGACGATGACAGAGGGTTTGAACACCACCCGGTAGCGCTGCTCGCTCACCGGTCGTCCTTCGATCTGCTCCACGAAATAGGTGACGTTGTCCGAAAGGCCGAGGAAGTGTTTCAGGAAGGTCCCGTCATCGGCCTTCACGGTGACTTCCAGCTGTCCGCCCTCGTCGAGGATCGACAGGAATCCTTCGATGGTCAGGATGTACTCCCCGGTAATGCCGTTGTAGAACACCGCCCGCCGGAATACCTCGAACTGGTCCGCCGCCCGGGAAAGATTGGCGGAAGCCACATCGGCATCCGAGCAGCTGGCGAAAACCACTGCAGCCAGTACCAAAATAATAAGCATGGTCTTTTTCATCTGTCCTCCGGATAATCGGGGCCGGCCATAAGCCAGTCCCCGCGATAAAGCTGATATAAAAGGTACTCGGTGAACTCTGGCTTTATTCGATTACCATGTCTGCGCTGTGGGATGCGGACATTTATGATACCGCCTGATCTTCCAGGAACGCCCGTATTTGGACGGGATCGCAATCGACTTGAAACCCGCTCAGGGCATCCATCAGTTCGGCAAGCGAATCGTAATGACTGACCTTCTGGATGTTGCCTTCGATGCTCTGCCTGGCGATGAGGTTCACCGCCGGCAGGGGATTGTCGAGCACCAGGGATGCGAGGTGATGCTCGGGGCGCGGACAGGGGAAATCCTCCGCCAGCAACAGCATGGCGTCGGGGGTGGCGAGGTCCCAGGACCGCTGGTCGATGATGTGAATAAACGGCGAGACGCTGACCTGCGCCAGCTTCTCGGCAAGTTCGGCCCGGTAGGATCGGGCGCATTCCTCGTTCCAGGAAGAGAAGGCCCTTACGATGATCACTCCGGGAAATACGGCTATGGAATATGCTCCGTGATGTCCGAACGACATAGAATCCCCCCTGAAATGCCATGGTCTTTTCCGACAAGACCGCATGACAAGTATACGTCAATTTGCAGCAGATCCGCGACCATCCGCGCGCATTCGCGGCACATCAGAACCTCAAATCGTGAGTATCTTCCCCTCACCTTTGAGCGCCTCGGTCAGGGGAACCCCCCAGTATTTTACCTCAACTCCCAGCCCATCTTCTTCGCATTGAGGGTGTACAGCAGCAGCATTTTATCGATGGTGTCCTTTTCGCCGCTGGTCCAGAGGATGGTCAGTTTGTCCATGGGTTCTCCCGTTCGCTTGTTTTCTCCAGTCTATCATACCGGGGTCGGGCGATGAGTTTATATATTGACCTGAGAAAAAGCTGACGAAGAATTTCCTGCGTGGTACATTACTTGAACGATCATACAGTTATTATCCGGAGGAATTCTGTGAGCAGCAAATACGTTACCGACTTCGAATCCGAGGGCCTGCCCGAGGAATACGCCCCCAGCGAGATCCGCTACAGCGCCGGCGGCGCGGTGGAGGAAATCCTCAACAGCATTTCGCATGCCATGGGAGCCGGCATGGCCATCGCGGGCCTGGTGGTCCTGATCCTGATTACCGCCGAGAACCCCGATCCCTGGAAGTACACGGCGTTCAGCATCTACGGAGCGACGCAGATTCTGCTATACCTCTCGTCGGCCTTCCTGCACGGCTTCGCCCCCTATCCCCGATTCCGGGCGACCCTGGCCCGGCTCGATCACGCGGCCATCTACCTGCTCATCGCCGGAACCTACACCCCCCTGGCCCTGGTCATACTTCGCGACCGCGGCGGCTGGCTGATGTTCGGCATCATCTGGGCCCTGGCGATCTTCGGCATTATCATGAAGCTGTGGGTATTGAAAAAACCCACGGTGCTTATCGACTTTCTCTACGTGCCCATGGGATGGCTTATCCTGGCCTTCGGGCGTCAGTTCCTGGATGCGGCCCCTACGGGTTTTGTCATCTGGGCCCTCATCGGCGGAGTGAGTTACACCCTGGGCTTCCCGTTCTACGCCTGGCAGAAGCTCAAGTTCGCCCATCTGATCTGGCACGGTTTTGTACTGGCCGGCAGCATATCGTTTTTTCTGGGGTATTCGATTTTCATCGCGCGGATATGATCAGTCCCGGATGAATCGGTTGCCGGGGATCATGATTTCCAGCTCCGAGCCGGCGGCGTTCCAGCTGCGGGGGATGATGGCCCCGTCGAAGTAATGTTCCACTCTCACCCGGGACAGATACAAGCCCAGGGTGGAGCGGGAGCTGCGGTGATAGGATTTCATAACAGGAGCCTGCAGGTATTCCGCCGGCGGACGGTCGAAGCCAGGTCCGTTGTCGGCGATCCGGATCGAGACGAATTCGTCCGCCGGGCTGCGGTCTTTCCGCTGGATCAGCACCGCGTATCGAGGATCATCCCCAAGATTCAGGACCTTCCAACGGACGGAAACGCTGAGCTCCCGGGTCTTTAAGACCCGTCCGTGCTCCACGGAATTCCTGAGAATATCATAGAGCACCTGCACCAGTTCCTCGCCCCGGCTCAGCATCAGCGAATCCTCACCCTCGGGCAGGATGCTGTATTTATCTTCAGGATGCTCCGCGCCGATCTGATTGACCACCAGGGAAAGCATCCGGCCCATATCCATGTCCGGATGCTCATCCGCATCGTGGCGATACTGGCGCTTATAGCGCTCCAGCGACGAAGAGAGGGTGCCCAGCGTGAGTTTCAGGGTATCAAGGGCTTCCCGCATCAGTTCAGCGGCCGCGGGGTCTTCCCGGTTTTCCTCCAGAAGCCCCACCAGGCTCAAGGCGTTTCCG
>CAWZYW010000044.1:0-10455 GCA_963966255.1 uncultured Salinispira sp.
AGAAACCTGCTGGTAAAATATCCCCCTAACAAATTCGCCGCCAGTCCCGAAAAGCAGCAGATTGCCACCGAACTCACCGCCAGGCTCAACGAGTCCTACGATCGCATCGCCGCTGCCCGGGGCATCGACTGATGGGAATTTTACGGAATGAATTCCCGCCTAGTCCTCAAGCCCGTAGTCGTTGATTTTACGGTGCAGGGTTTTGCGCCCGATCCCGAGTACTTCGGCGGTGCGGCTTTTATTGCCCCGTTCCGCGAGCAATGTATCCTTGATAATCTGCCGCTCAGCTTCCTGCAGTGAGGCACCGACCTTGATGCGGATGTAATCGCCGTCGCCGGCGCCGCCTATATGGGGAGGCAGATCGTCGGGGGTGATAAAGTCCCCACGGCTCATGACCACCGCCGATTCCATGGTATTGCGCAGCTCACGGACGTTTCCCGGCCAGTCGTAATTGTACAACGCCGACTTGGCCTTGTTGTCGATGCCCATGATGTTCCGTCCGTTCTCCTCGGAAAACTCCCGCAGGAAGTGGCTGAGGAGCATGGGAATATCGTCTTTCCGCTCCCGAAGGGGCGGTACGTGGATGTTCACCACATTTAATCGGTAATACAGGTCTTCCCGGAAATTTCCTTCTTCGATTTCTTTTTTCAGATCCCGGTTGGTCGCGGCAATGATCCGGACGTCCACGTCAACAGTGGTTTCCCCGCCGACCCTCTCGAACTGCTTTTCCTGCAGTACCCGCAGAATTTTAATCTGCACCGACTGGTTGATCTCACCGATTTCATCGAGAAATATGCTACCCAGGTGGGCCAGTTCGAAGCGGCCCCTCTTTCGATTCAGGGCCCCGGTGAACGCGCCTTTTTCATGGCCGAAGAGCTCGCTCTCCAGAAGGCTCTCGGAAAGCGCGGCGCAGTGGACCTTGATAAAAGCTTTCTCCCGGCGGGTACTCAAGGTATGGATGGCATCTGCCACCAGTTCCTTGCCCACTCCGCTTTCGCCGGTGATCATCACCGAGGCCTTGGTAGGGGCCACCTGTGCGATGAGATCCATAATGCGGCGCATTTCCGGACTCTTGCCGATGATGATATTGCTCTGCCGGCGCTGCTCCAGTTCCTCCTGCAGGGCCCTATGCTGAAGAATCAGTTCACGGCTGGAGAGGGCTCGTTTGACCAGCATGGAGAGCCGATCCAGATTAATCGGTTTGGTGAGGAAGTCAAAAGCGCCGTTGCGCATGGCCTGTACGGCGGTTTCGATGGTTCCGTGGCCGGTGAGCATGATCACCGATACGCTGGGCCAGTCGCTGACCACCCGCCGAAGCAGCTCGTCACCGGACATCCGGGGCATTTTCATGTCGGTGATCACCAGGTCGATTTCGTCGCTCTGCATGATATCCACCGCCGCCAGCCCGTCTTCAGCGAGTACGGTTTCATAGCCGTCCAGCTCAAGGCTCTTGGCTAATCCTTCGCGGATGTTCTTTTCGTCGTCGACTACCAGAATGCGAAACTTCATGTTTCCTCCACGCTGACTTCACCGATTAGATTCTGCTGTCCCGGCGGAATGGGGAAGGAAAGGGTGAAGGTGGTCCCCTTCCCTTCCTGGCTGATCACCGAAATTTCTCCCCGATGTTCCTTGATGATTTTGTACACGATGGTCAGGCCGATACCGCTGCCGAACTCCTTGGTGGTAAAGTACGGCTCGAAGATTTTATTAAGCACCTCGTCGCTCATTCCCGTGCCGGTATCGATGATCCGAAGGAGAACTTCGTCGCCCCGGTACCGGGTGCTGATGGTGAGTTTGCCGCCGTCGGGCATGGCATTGATGGCGTTCTTCACGATGTTGAGAATCGCCTGTTTGATGAATTTATCGTCCAGAAGGATATGGGGAATATCCACCTGATAATCCTCTGACAATTCAACCCCTGCTTCCTCTATCTCGTATTTCATAAAGTCCATGATCTCATGCAGGAGGGCATTTAAATCATGCTCAGCCAGATTTATATCCATGGGGCGGACCGCAAAGAGAAAGTCCATGACGATGCGGTTCAGCCGTTCGACTTCCTCATTCACGATGTCCAGATATTCGCTGATATCTCCGGATTTGACGCTTTCCGATCCGGACAGCAGCTTTTGCATGAGTTGGATGTGGATTCCCATGGATCCCAGGGGATTCTTTATTTCGTGGGCCACCCCCGCCGCCAGGGTGGTCAGGCTCGCCAGGCTCTCGGCACGGCGAAGCCGGGCTTCCTTCCAGCGGCGTTCGGAAACGTCCTCGAAGTGTATGACATTGCCGCGAACCCTTCCGCGGCGAACCAGCGGCATGATGCTGATGGAGAGGATGCGGGTGGCTCCGCTGCTGTCCAGGGTGAATTCCCGGTCGCGGATGCTGTCTTCGCTGAGGATCACCTCCCGGATGAAACCGGCGATATCGGGATCACCCATCACTTCCCATACGATCTTCTCGAAGTAATCGAAATCCCTGATTGGAACCATGCGCTCGGCGGATTTGTTACAGAGAATCAGCTTGTTGTACTGATCGGCGACGATGACACCGTCGGTGAGGGAGTCCAGAACCACTTCCATCTGCTCGTTTTCCCGCGCGAGATCGTAAATCAGGGCGTGAATCTGCTGCTTGTCGAGTTTGGATAGTTTATTTAGTGCCCGCTGGATAAATTTGCGCATTACTGGGTCAAATATACCCAACTTCCAGGGCTGAGGCTACGGGTATATTGTAGATCTGAGCCCGGTAATGAATATCTTCCAGTTTCCGCTGCAGCAGCATGAATTCCTCGCGGTGAAGGTGGGATTTCTGGATCTCCTCCAGGCAGAGGGAAACCAGGGAACTCAGTTTGCCCCGGTCAGAGCCGAGGATGACGGCCAATTCGTCCCGTGCGGCAATGCTCCGTTCATTGAGAAGCTCGAACATCAATTCGATCTCCTTGCGGCGGACCTCCAGGCCTCCGGGCGCCTGATCGATAAAATATGACTGGAGGGAAGAATAATCATCGGCATTCGGCTCCCGGTAAATCCGGCTGATGATATCCCGATATTCAGTCTGTCCCCTGCTTGCAAAACGATAGGTTCTCAGACGGCTGCGGATAGTCGGAATGATGGCCCCGGGGCGGCTGGAAAGGAGGATAAAATAGACCGAGCGAGGCGGCTCCTCGAGAATTTTAAGGAATGCGTTTCGGGCGGCGTCATTCATCTCATGAGCGTTCTCGATGATGATGGTCTTGTTGACTGCCGAGTCGGCGGTGTGGGCCCAGTACGTGGCACGACGGATCATGTTTATGCTGATGCCGTCTCCGGGAAGCAGCTTTTCGATATCCGCGCAGAGGGAAACCAGCTTTCCCAGATCGGGTGCCGATGGAGCGGCGGATTCCGGATGGGAGGATTCGATCATGTCTTCCAGCTTGTCGATCAGACCGGCGGCTTTCGAAAGCTTTTTCTCGTCGTCCTGCCAGAGCACCGGATCGAAGCGGCGTATCAGTTTCTTGACGTTCCGGTGGAAGAGATAGAACAAGGGCTTTTCCGGCCGTGCCGCCAGGGCCCCTGCCGAAGCCCGAATCTCATCGAGGAAATAACGGGTACCCATGAGCAGCACATACGGACTGTCCAATAGCCGGTGCTGATTACATCGATTACAGCGGCAGGACCATGGGGCGCCGGGCTGTGAGCAACTCAAGCCCCGGGCGAGCTCCAGGGCGGCGCTGAGCTTGCCGCTGTGTTCGGGACCGGCGAACAGCATGGAGTGCGGCAGTTCGCCGGCCTCGAGGTCGCGAAGCAACGCATCCCTGATCCGGTCCTGGTGAAGCAGATTCTCGAACATCAGCCCTGGCTCCGGACTATCAGATCGGCGGCGTAGGGAAACAGGGGCAGCAGCAGGCGGCCGGTAATGCTGGACTGTATCGCTTCTTCCATGGGAATCAGCGGCTGAATGTAGAGAATAAACATCAGCACGAACACCACCAGGAGTCCCTCGATAAGGCCCAGGAAGAAGCCCAATGCCTTGTCCAGGTTTTCCAGTTCTGCATTTTCCACCAGATTTTTCAATCCCGCCTCTGAAAGCTTCACCACCAGGTAGACGATCAGGAACAGACCGAGGAAGGCGATCACCTGGTTCCAGATGGACGGACCCAGATAGCGATCGAGTAACGGAGCCACCAGGCCGCTGAACAGCACCGCCGCAAGAATTCCAAGAAACACCGATGCCACCGAGCCGAATTCTTCAACAAAGCCCCGGAACAGGCCCCTCAGCAGAAGTATCAGCAGGATGATGCCAAAAAACACGTCAAGGGGATGAAGGTTTATCACCGACGGACCTCCGATTCCGGGGGTAGCGCTGATTGAAGCAACGTCGCGATGTTTCGCGCCCCCTGATTATGTATTATTGTAGCCCCCCATTCGCATCCGCCTCGGAGCATCAGCCATCAGCGCCTCTATTTCCGCGCTGAGCTCCGCTGCGGCGGGTTTTTCCAGGAGGACGGCGGCTCCCCGCTCTTCGGCAAACCGGGCATTTCTCAGCTGATCGCCCCGGGCGCCTTCCACCAATGGGATAAAGAGCGCTGATTTCCCCGTAATGCCCAGTTCCCAGAGCGCGCTGGCCCCCGCCCGGGATACCACCATGTCGGCGGCAGCCAAGAGATGGGCGTATTCATCGGCGAAGAAGGGCCGGTGAAAATACCGTGAGGCCAGCTCGGGAGCTAATCGGTCCGAAAGGTCCCAGGAACCGTCTCCGGTCTGGTGAACTACGCACATGCGTTCCAGGAGCTCCGGCATTGCGTCTGCAATAAGATCATTGATCTGCCTTGCGCCCAGGCTGCCACCCTGGACCAGAAGCAGGGGCAGATCATCTACCGTGCCCCGGTCAAATCCGGCTATCCGCCGCCCACGGTCGCCGTCGCCGGCGAGGATATCCTGGCGCACCGGATTTCCCGTAACCTCAATGCGAACCCTGCCCTCATCGTAAAAGCGACGGGACTCTTCATATGGAATGCAATGGATACGGGCAAAGCGGAGGTTAATCCGCGTAGCCAGCCCCGGATCATAATCCGATTCATGGGAAACCACCGGTATGCCAAGCAGACCCGCCGCGATGACCGGAGGAACCGACACAAAGCCCCCCTTTGAAAAGAGGATGGCGGGACGCAGGCGCAGCATAAGAAACAAGGCTTCGAGAATTCCGGATAGGAAACGGACTGCATCTGCCAGATTGCGCAGGGATAGATATCGTCTCAGCTTCCCTGCCGAAATGCCCAAAAAATCGATGCCCCGGTGGCGGACCATGTCCCCTTCGACTCCGCGTCGGGAGCCGATCCAGACCAGGCGGTAATCAGCCACCTTTGCGGCATCGAGCTCATCGATAACCCCGAAGGCCGGAAATACATGTCCTCCGGATCCGCCGCCGGTAAATGCGATTATCTTCCTGCTGCGTTTCATAAACCACCAATTTTGAGATATATTTGCCCGGGTACGCGCTTATCTTTACGGAATTGAGAAAAACGCGGGAGATGCACATAGTACCATCCCCCGAAAAAACGCACAATAATCGATGGAGGAACTCCTTGTACAAAACCACGGCAACCGTATTCCTGGCACTAATCATGCTCCCGTCTCTGGCCTTTGCACAGGACGCCGCCCGCATCGACCCCGCATCTATTCCCCGAGGGAGCTTTGTTCCGGAGACCACTCTTCCGGTGGTGAATTTAAACGCCGGGCTTCTTGAGGGACTGAGCTCCGTAGATCGATCGGCAATCCTGGGAAGCGGGGAACTGGTATATCGGCACGATGGCGATTTTGTTCCGGCGCTTCTCCCGGGGAGCGGCTCCGAACGGGCTGCCCAGGCAGCGGCCATCAGCGAGCACCACCGGGAGAGCCGTAACAACTTCGCCCTCGAAGTACTGATGCTCCTGGAAATTCCCGGCGAGCTGAAAAATGAAGTTCCCGGTGGTGATGTACCACTTCATATATATAATGTGCTGCACCGGATTTCGACCCTCGCCGGGCTCGATTACTTTTCCGCCAGCCGGGGCCGGCTCAGGGAGTTTTATCTGACATCATCGGTAGTGGACGAAGACGGCCTGACTCCCCTCCCGGACCCGGTGTTTGATCAGGTCAGGCGTGAATACCGATTCACCATCCGGCAGGAAGATGCGAGTTTCGGAGACAATCTCTATGAGGTGGTCAGCAGTCCAGACAGCATAAGCATCAGGAATCTCACGCCAATTGTTTATAATTTTATCCGGGTGGCGAATCCCGGGGATCTGGAATTACAGATGAAGATCATACCCGACGGCGATCGGCTGCTTTTTTACGCATTTTCGAGTCTGAAAGCCCCCCGGATATTCGGTATCCGCGACCGGCTGGGCAACAGTTTTTACAACAGGATTACCGCACTGTATGGCTGGTTTGCGGATCAGATCGTTTTAACAGAAATCTAACCGAATCCTAACACGGCTGCTATGGATGTCAGGGTGTACTGGATAGCCTCAACTTAAGGAGAACGTATGGAACCCAGAACAAAACTCAATGATGAACTCAACGGGATTTCCCAGCAAGTGCTGAAAATGGGAACCTTCGTGGAAGAAGCCCTCCAGAAAGCCATCAGCGCCCTGGTAAACCGGGATTCAAAACTCGCAAGCAGCGTCATCGAAAATGATATCCAAATCGATAATTACCAGAGCCAGATCGAGGACATGTGCACCAAGCTGATAGCTACGGAAAATCCGGTGGCAAGCGACTTACGGAATCTGGTTACCACCATTAAAATCGTCTCGGACCTCGAACGGATCGGGGATCATGCCCGCCACCTTGCCCGGAGTCTGGAGAAAGTGGAAGCCCATACCATGGACAGCATGGTCGCTGATATCGAAAAGATGACCAAGCTCGGAATCGAGATGCTCCACAAGAGCTTGACTGCGTTTTCCACCTTCGACGGAAATCTCGCCCAGGATGTGGCCCGGATGGACAACGACCTGGACGACATGCATCAGAAGCTCTACCGTAAAATAATCGAACTGATGAAGGCCGATCCCCAGAAGGTCGAGCAGGGAAGCACCTTGCTCTTTCTCAACCGCTTTCTCGAACGCCTTGGTGATCACGTCACCAATATCTGCGAATGGATCGTCTACGCCGGCAGCGGCGAGCATCCGGAACTCAACGCTTAGGAACGCAAAATGGCCAAAGCAGCGATATCAAAAGCGCGAATACTCACCATAGAAGACGACGGGGATATCCGGGAACTGATACGCTACAACCTCGAAAAGGAAGGCTACACGGTCCTCCAGGCCGAAAACGGCGAAGACGGACTGAAGCTGGCCCGGGAGGACGCGCCGAATCTCATCCTTCTTGATCTGATGCTGCCGGGAATTGACGGTCTGGAAACCTGCCGGCGGATTAAGCAGGATCCTTCCATCGCCTCAATCCCGGTGATCATGCTCACCGCGAAAGGTGAGGACAGCGATGTAGTCACCGGCCTCGAGGTGGGTGCCGATGATTACCTCCCGAAGCCCTTTTCTCCCAAAGTACTCATCGCCAGGATCCGCAGCGTTATGCGCCGGGTCCGGGCATCAGTTTCGGGACCCTCGGAGGAGCGGATCAAGATCCACGATATAATTATCGATGTCAGTCGACATGAGGTGACCGTCGGCTCTGAAAATATTGAACTGTCGGCCACGGAATTTGCCATTCTGGAATTCCTGGCACGCAATCCCGGCTGGGTATACAGCCGCACTAAAATTATCGATTCGGTAAAGGGAAAGGATTATCCGGTGACTGAACGCTCCGTGGACGTCCAGATCCTGGGGCTTCGCAAAAAACTTGGACATCACGGCGAACTTATAGAAACCGTCCGGGGTGTTGGATACCGTTTCAAACCCGAGTGATTTACGAGATATTTTTCAGCTCCGGGGTAGCGCTGTGAAAGACCTTTTTAAATTACGTGTTTTCCCATTGTTATTCGTCATCCACTTACTGACGGGTATCGTACTTATCATCGGGATAAACGGACGAATCGAACGGGATTTCCGTCGGGAAATTTCCGATTTGATGGCAGTCCAGCTGTCATCCGTCGCCGGTCTAGTCGACCGAATTCCTGAAGACCAGCGCGACGCCTTACTATCCGACCCCGACCACATCCGGGACCTGCTTTCCACCCGGCAGATAGAATCCGGCAGTGCCTCGTTCCGCCTTGGCTATTACCGAACCGGCGATCTCGGTTCCGGAAGCAGCTATCTGGAAAGCCTCCCGGAAATCAGCAGGGCCTTCGAAACCGGTTCGGGATTCGCCGTGCGCCGCAGCGATGAAGGAAGTCTGGTATACGGCGCGGCCATGACCTTCCCCGAAGAATACCCGGGACTTCTGATCCACGCCATAATCACCCAGAACCGGGAACTCAGAATGAAGGCCTTCGCATCGCTGCTGGTCGCGGTGACGGTCAGCACCAGCTTTGCCCTGACCGTACTCAGCGCCATGTTCCTGCTGCGGAGAGTTCAAGGCGACCTGGGACAAATCGCCGAAGGGATTGAACAATATTCCCGGGGCCAGCTGAATTATCGGGTGAACGTACGCGAAACCGGATTGATACTGCAGATAAGCCGCGGCATGGCGAGCATGGCCGAGGGTCACCGAGAGCGCATCGAAGCGCTCACCAAGCAACGCTATGAGCTGGAGAGCATCCTTTCGAACATGCAGGAAGGAATCATTCTGATAGACCGCCGGGAGCGAGTTCTGATGATCAACCGTACCGCATCGGACATGTTCGGTCTGGATATCGCGCCGGATAAACTTCTGGACGCCAGCCTGATGGATTACATCCGCAGCTCAGAGCTCAATGCCGCCATAGAAGAGTTGATCAAAACTTCCGCAAGCGTAAAAAAGCGAATTCAGATTTATAATCATCAGCAGGACTCGTTCCGTATGCTTGATCTGAACGGATTGTTCATCGACCCGGCCCACCTGGACGAGGCCCGGATTCTCCTGGTGCTGCATGACATCAGCGATCTGATGCGCCTCGAACAGATCCGAAGGGACTTTGTCTCCAATGTTTCGCACGAACTGAAGACTCCTATAACCACCATCCAGGGCTTTGCCGAAACCCTGTCCTCCGGTGCCCTGGAAGAGCCGGAAGTCGCCCGTGAATTCCTCAATATCATTCAGAAACAATCGAACCGTATGGAGAGCATCGTGTCCGACCTCCTGATACTTTCGCGACTCGAGCAGCAGGGCAATCAGGTCCCGATGAACGATTGCGATTTGCCGTCTCTCGTGAAAGACGTCATCGAAGTATGCCAGGGCGGCGCTGACGCGAAGCACATAGACCTGCATGTACAATTCAGCGGTCCCTCGAAGGCGCGGGCGAACGCCAATCTAAGCGAGCAGGCGGTGATCAACCTGATGGAAAATGCCATAAAATACGGGAAAGAAGGGGGAAACGTGTGGGTCAGCTTCGAAAACGATGCCCGTGAACTGGTGATCCTCGTGAGGGACGACGGTCCGGGAATACCCCGCCGAGACCTGCCCAGGCTGTTCGAACGCTTTTACCGGGTGGACAAGGGCCGCTCCAGCTCCATGGGAGGCACTGGGCTCGGGCTGGCCATTGTCAAGCATATCGCCGGCGCTCACGGAGGAAGCGTCCAGGCGGACTCCGCGGTGGGCGAAGGAAGCAGCTTCATCCTCCGCATACCTCAGGATCAAGATAACTGATGGAAAAAAGTCGGGGATCAGCCCACCAGCCGAAGCAGAAGCTGGGCGGCTCCGATGAGTGCTCCGAGAATGGCTCCGAAAATATTGATGTACTTCAAATGCCTGGCGATGATTCCCAACAGCAGCTGTTCCACATCCTCGACAGCCAGGGCATTTATGCGATCGACAACCATTTGGTAAATATCGAAGCGCTCCACCAGAGCGGGAACCGCACCTTCGATAAGCATTGTTACGCCGCTGGACAGGGCATCCAGCATCCGACGGTCGGCTTCCACCGCCGTCACAGGCCTCAGGCTGACGCCGGTTTCCCCCTCCTCCGATGAATCAGCGGATTTCCGACGGCGGCCGGCATCGATGATGCCCGCCAGCTCCGAAAGAACCTTATCCCTCCGCTCATCGTCGTCGACCCACTTCAAAAGCAGATCGAGCAGCCGATCGATCAGCTCACCGAGGCTGAGACCGGCATAGGATTCCAGCAGTTCATCGATGCTCGGACTCTGAGGGCTGGCGCTGCGTTGTACCACAGCTTCTGCCAGCTTTCCCGCCAGGTCTTCGCGAATCGCCAGGGCCTGCAGGCTGCCGAACAAGCGGTGGAGACTGCGGGCGAGATCGATGTCGTAGCTCTCCTGCAGATCAGCAAGTCCCTGCTGCTGGATCGACCTGAGCAGCTCGTGAAGGGCTCCCATGATCTTTTCCCGGTTTTCCGGCGCACGCAAGGTGGTCTCCAGGGTACGCAAAAGGTCCCTGATAATGCCAG
>CAWZYW010000045.1:0-10439 GCA_963966255.1 uncultured Salinispira sp.
GTATAAGAGACAGGTTATCTTGATCCCGGTAGGCAATTCCGGAATTTCGGGCAGATCCTTCAAGCTTCTACCCATTCCGGCGAACGCTTCTGCTTCAAATAGTCCCCGTTTCTCAAGTCGCTTGGTCAGGTCTTTCGGTTTTGAGGATGGGGTGATGGCCCATGCGAGATCATGCCCCCCCGCGCTGCATCTCTCGATGATCTCATCAATCTCTTTTTCGACATTTTCCGTCACCTGAAATTTAAGAACGGAATTATAGGGAATCATAGGCAGCGGTGTCCGAAACCAGATCATGTTTTCATTTTCGACGAGGGTCGAATACTCACCCTTTCCAAAATATGCCCAGCCCTCCCAAAAATTTTCCTCAAGTTCATGAAGAAGTCTTTCTTTGAGATTTGATCTTTCCATGTGATTCTCTCCATCGGTAAAGTCGATAATATTTGTCATTATAATTTATTTGTTATTATTCAGGTGATGACGTTCTATTTTTAAATAAAATGAAAGTTAAACCAGATCACGAGTGTAGTGATGGGAACCTGCATAAAAACCACCCGATCGGAGTGAATACCTTCGGGTGACATTAACCACCATAATCGCCCTGTCCGCACCCAGGGAAATTGATTTGCCTAATGGCCTTTAAAAGCGATGCAAAACTTCAGGGTATCCAGCGTATACTTGGAGTAGGAGTCTAAATGAAAACTGGAAGAAATGAACCATGTCCCTGTGGCAGCGGCAAGAAATACAAACACTGTTGCTATGCCAAGGATACTGCGAAGGTGGAGGCCCCCGAACCCGAACCCAAACCAATGGACGAAGAGACTGAAGATGCCGATCAGCCCAATGTCGCACCCCAGGCAAAATCCAGGCATGCTCATGGTGGAGCGGCACATCTCAGCAACAAGAAAGGCGGAACCGGTAAGTTTCGCCCCAAGACCAGCCGCGGTTCTCAAAGGGGAAGTTGATTAAAAAAGTCTCAATCAGGGGATCCCGCGCTGAGGAATAGAGGATTTGATTCGGCAACTGTCTGAAGGTGACATTGAAAACGAACTTAAAATCCTCTCTGAAGCTGCCTCTGCCGAAGGCTATCACTTTGTTCAGCGCAGCATTGAGGAGTGGGAATCCCGTGCAAATCAGTTCAGCCATCCGGGAGAAATTCTCTTGGGGTATTTTATTGGATCACACATTGTCGGGATGTGTGGCTTGAATATCGATCCCTTTTCTGAAGAAAACAGAACAGGAAGGCTCCGTCATCTTTATACTCATCCGGATTTCAGAAAACAGGGAATAGCGGGGCAACTGGTACAATCGATAATCCAGAATGCAGGTCACTATTTTACCCGAATCCGATTACGAACCGATAATCCGATAGCAGAACGGTTCTACCTCAAACATGGATTTCAGCAAGTCACGGAGGAAGATGCAACTCACTGTCTGGAGCTCAATTGATGACTATGACCGGCTTATCCAATTGGCTGATTTTCTTGGATTACCGCAGCGACTGTGCACGGTGGACGAGCGCATTGCCGATGTCTTATCCAGAACGCCGGATCCTTCACCGGAGTTCCTGAAAAATGTATTTGCGAAGCGAGAGTTGGATGCATACTTCAACAGGAAAATCCTTGCGGGAATAAAAGATGATTGACCAGATAGAGACTGCGCGGCTGATACTAAGGCAATTCCAACATGATGATCTTCCCGCTGTCTATGAACTGTTGGGCAACGATAAAGTTATGGAGTTCTCTCTATCAGGCCCGTACGACATTGGAAAGTGCGAACAGTTCATAAACCACTGCAAAGATTCATATTCAAAGAATGGTTTTGGTTTGCTTGCGGTTGTGGTAGAATCAGTCGACCGCATCATCGGGTATTGCGGGATCAGCTTGCAGGAGGTTGATGGATCACAAATTCCGGAGATCGGATACCGGTTTCATCCGGATTTCTGGGGGCAGGGATATGCCACCGAAGCTGCCCGGGGTATTCTGAACGCTGCACGTGAATCGGGAAGATTTGCCGAATTAATCGCAATAATCGAACCCGAGAATATTTCATCAATACGGCTTGCAGAGAAACTCGGTTTTTGTTTCGAGTCCAAAAGTCTTTTCCATAAGCGCATACCGGTAAACATTTACCGGAAAAAATTATTATGATCATACCTGCCGTCTCAAAACCGCAACTGAAAATTTCGCCGGGTACCAGGGAAGATATCATGAAAATTGTAATCGGAGCCGGGAAGACACATTATGATGGCTGGATACACACCCAGGAAGATGAGCTGAATCTACTAAATGAATCCAGCTTCCTCAAATACGCATCCCAGGGGAGTGTTGACTGTTTCCTTGCGGAGCACGTCTGGGAGCACATGACCCAGGATGAAGGGATTCAAGCTGCACGCAACTGCCATAAATTTCTTAAACCTGGCGGCTACCTGCGAGTTGCTGTTCCAGATAAGAATTTCCGGAACGATTGGTATCAGAACATGGTTAAGGTGGGCGGTCCGGGCCCGGCAGATCACCCGGCAGCAGACCATAAAATCGTCTATGATTACCGGCAATTTCAGGAAGTCTTCCAAAGCGCCGGCTTCAAAACTCAACTGTTGGAATATTGCGATGAATCAGGAGTATTTCATTACCAATACTGGAATTCCGAAGACGGGCATATCGGACGATCTTTCCGGTATGATACCCGGAATACCACTCAGGAGCTTGGAATGGTCTCCATAATTATCGATGCACATAAAGAACTGGTTATTGGGGAATAAAATGCAAACCTTTCATCAAACAGAATTTGAAACTTCAGCGCTTTCGTTTCCCGTAAAGGAGCTGATTCCGCATATACAGGATATCCGGGAGAAATACACCCTCGATGGAGCAGCGGGTATGGAACCCCATTTCACCGCTCATTTCCCATTTGTTACGTCTTCCGATGAACTCAGTAGATATCGGCAGACAATACAACAGATCTGCAGGTCAATCCCACCATTCACCATTCGAATTCGCAAAATTGATAGATTTCCAAATGGCGTCATATACCTGAAGCCGGAGTCAGATCTTGATACAGATGCAGTTATGAAAGATTGTGCCCACGCGCACCCTGATTACCCGCCATATCACGGAACGATTCCCATCGAGGATTTGCACTCACATATAACTCTGGCCACAATCTACGAGCACGATCAAAGGAATGCCGTTTTTGCGGAGATTGAAAGACGATTACATGCTGTTTTTCCTATCAGTGCCAAAATTTCCACATTAAACATGTATGTGAAAAATAGCGGGCGTTGGTATTTTTACGAATCATTTCCCATTGGGATATAAAGGAGATGGCGATGATCACATATTCAAATAATATCAGCGACTTCAGTCCGGAAAACCTACGAGGCTTCTTCGTGGGATGGCGCTCACCAATATCTTCAGACAGGCATTTTCAAATCCTAAAAAACAGCTACCGCTTTTTTATTGCCATGGATGAGGACCGGGTTGTTGGGTTTGTAAATTGTATCTCCGACGAGCTTCATTTCGCTTTTATTCCCATGCTTGAAGTATTGCCCGAGTATCAAAGCCAGGGGATTGGAACGGAATTAATGAAGCGGCTACTGGAGGAACTGAGGAATCTCCAATGCATCGATCTGACATGCGATGCTGATGTTCAACCATTCTATGAAAAGCTTGGCATGCTAAAATCAAACGGCATGATTATCAGAAATTATTAGGTCGCCGTGCACTATTTCTTAATCGGGCCTGGTGGATCGAAGGTATAGTGTTTTACGAAATGAATATTATGGGCACGAGGCTCGAATCCGAGGAACGATTTATTCGGTATGAAGGAGCCTGGTATCTCAGAATGAATCAGGACCCCGCCGTGATCCAATCGATGCTTAATCAGGGACAATGATTGCCGTTCGAAGCGGCGTATCGGCAGAGAGGAAGGCTTCCTGTCTGAAATAAGGAAGCATCTCAATGTGTCGTCCAAGCGGGTTATTCTGGAGGCATCGGATCTGGCATACCTCTCGCCAAGCGGAATTGAAGCCCTCGATTCACTGCCCCGGGTATCGATCGGCAGATGGGCCGAGATTCATGTGGTGAATCTCACCGAACCATGCGAATGGCAGATACGCCGATATGGCATCAATCACAAAATCGTTTTCCAGGATGACAAGACTTCTGCCGGCGGCTCAGTGTTTTCAGCTCTCGTGCAGTTCTCATACTGAAATGGATTCACCAAAATGATTCTGTTAGAAGAATCGCACCGCTTAATTCCGGCTTGGAAAGAAGTAATCCCTGTATCTATAGAAACCACACTAAGCACGCGTACTTCCTTTGATTATGGATTGGATATACTTCTATATCGCAATCATCTGGGGATCAATTTTTTTATTGCGAGAATCGCATGGTCGTCATATTCGGAATCTTCAGAAATATGATGGTAAAATCGATAGAGGCCACTATCATCTTCGCCATGGGGGTGACTGAAGTACTTCTCGTACTGCATAAAAGTCTCTTTCAGGAAGTCGTCAATCTTGCTGTCAATCCGAATCCTGTCCGTAGGTCCTAATCCCGGCCTGGGAACCAGGCGGAATATCTTCTCCACTGACAGAAGAGCAAGCACTGCATTTTCCGGAGAAGGATCAAGCTTGCGAAAATCGAAAAGCAGTTCATCATTTCTAATGGGATTTTTAAATTTTTGGAGACGGTACACTTGCCGATTCATGGCAGCATCAATGACGGCATGAATTCTTTCTCGAGTAAATTCCTCGCCAATCCCGATGTTATCCACATGTGAACAGCCGCCTGGCATGGTTTTCTCAAGCTCATGTCTTCGATCTTTCTGCTGCCCATTCTCATACACTTTTACATCAGCTTCGGTGATAATATCCCAGTCTAAATCGCGAAGATATCTTCTGGATTCTTCAAATCCGTCTGTAATGAGGAACAGGATATCGCCAGGATGCAGCTTGTCTTGCTGTTCCGGGAAATCAAGTGGCATCCGGAACATTTTAGATTCGGCCAGGCCAAAAACTCCGGCGGCAGGTGTTCGGGGCAATTGCAGCTGAATGGTTCTCTGCTCCGATTGGCGGTACACGGAAACCGATTCATCACCGGCACTGCAAAAAGTTATATCCCCGCTTTTTTCATTCAGCGTAAGCATGGTAAACGCAACAAATTTACCTTGGAAATGACGACGATAAATTATCTCGTTCATTCGATGGGCTATCATGGTGAGCAATCCCGGCTTGATCCGTTTGATTGCTGCGGCCTGTTGTTTCAGACTCATTTTTTCTGGTGCCCACTCGGGGAGATGCTCGATAAATAAGGTCGCGATTACAACCATCAGTAGGGCTGCTTGGGTATCTTTGCCTGACACATCGGCAATAATCATAGCATAGGTGTCGGGGCTGATTCTCGTAAAGGAGAAATAGTCACCGGAGAGCCCTTCGGCGCCTTCGTAATATCCGAACATTTCCAAATTCTCATTGGCCTCTCGCCCGATTGTCGCCAATATATAAGCTTCTGAATGTGGAGCAGGGTTCAGGGGTATGAATCGTTTCTGTACTTCCCCGGCGATTTTCATTGAATTCCTGGAATCCCTGACCTCCGATAGCAGACGACCTATCATCTGATGATGCTCAAGAATGGCTTTCTCGAGATCAGTCTCGACAGCTGATGGGCTCTCCTCTGAACCGATTTCAATTACCTTGCCTATCAGATTTTCTATGGAATCAAGCGGGCTTGTTACAACAAGGAACGCCCCTATTATCCCGAGGATAACTGCCGTAATGGCAGATATCAAAATCAGGATGAATAATTCTTGTTGCTCAACAACTATCTGTCTATTCAGATTTTGTAATGATATATCCAACGTAAGTATTAGCGGCAGGATACTAGTTGTGATTACTATAACAATTAAAATCATTGTCAGGATTTTCAGTTTTGTACGTATGCCACCCATCTATACCCCCGACAGATCAGTTTTCATGTATATAGTTCATCACGCTCTGAAACACATAAATGTATTTTCGTATTAATCATATAATTTTATTTTATCCAATACCATACATATACTGATAGAAGCTGCCTCGCCGAAATCAGTCCCGATTATCAAAATGGCAGCTATCATCCCTCCAAACGTTTAAAATGCCATATCGAGTATGGTTTAAATCGATGGTTTTTTGGCGGCATGGGATATCATCAACAGGAAGGATGAAAAATGAAAACAGGACCACAGCAGACCGTTGAGGTTCGGCACATCGCGTCAGGCAACCCGGACATACTGTTTCTTCGTATCTCCGGTGTCCTGGACAAAGCGAGCAAGGAAGGCTTCCTGTCTGAAATAAGGAAGCATCTCAATGTGTCGGCAAAGCGGGTTATTCTGGAGGCCTCGGATTTGGCATACCTCTCGCCAAGCGGAATTGAAGCCCTCGATTCACTGCCCCGGGTATCGATCGGCAGATGGGCCGAGATTCATGTGGTGAATCTCACCGAACCATGCGAATGGCAGATACGCCGATATGGCATCAATCACAAAATCGTTTTCCAGGATGACAAGACTTCTGCCGGCGGCTCAGTATTTTCAGCTCCTGTGCAGGTCTATGCAGAGAACGAACTGATTCAATATGTGAAAGAAGAAAAGATCCCGAGGGGTTACGCATGCGTATCAATTCGAAATCCTGATGAGGAAATGCCTGCAGAAATCGCCGGCTATTTCGAACATATCTGCGAACTGAAGTTTTATGATGCCTATGATATCGGCCATCTGGGACCGGAGCAGAAGATCAAGCGGATTCCGGAATCAGGGGACATACAATTAGTGATGGATTTTTTCGCAAAGCTGAAAGATACCGTCCCCGGTTTTATTGTGCACTGCTGGCACGGTCACTCGCGCTCGCCGGCCGTGGCGCTGGGACTCTTATACCTTATGTTTCACGATGAGAATAAAGCCAAATCGGAGCTCCATCGCATACGCCCGGCGGCACGACCGCATATGCTGATGGTGAAGTTCTTTGATACGATCCTCGGTTCGGATTTACTGCCCAGAGCCCGGGAGATTCGATCGGAAGCATTGGAACGGATAAAGCGGGAGATCGACGGCTTGGATGAGGCATAATGTGGACGGTCATAGCGGGGCAGCCTATGCAGCAATTCTCGGTGCTCTCGCCGGTGACGCATCAGGCGCCACCCTGGAGTTCCTGAATCGCGTCCCGACTGAGGATGAAGTAGAATCTGCAATCCGGATGACCGGTGAGGGGCCGCACCGAACCGCTCCCGGGCAAATCACCGATGATGGCGAAATGATGCTCTGCCTTATGGCAGCTTTGCAAAATAGAAAGGCATTCGACATTGAATCCGTCGCTGCCAGCTACCTGCGCTGGTATGAGTCAGCACCTTTCGATATCGGGATGACGACGATAAACGGCCTGGGTGGCGGCGCAGGTCGGCCGGAGGGACAAATCCATTCGGGCATGTATGCCCAAGCCTCAAACTCATTCGCACTCAAATCGAAATCCAATGGCGGACTGATGAGAATACTCCCAATCGGAATCTGGGGTGCCAGGACTTCAGAAAAAAAGATGATAAATGCCGCTGTGGCGGATACCCGCCTGACCCATGCCAACCCGACCTGTCTTGCCGCAAGCGCAGTGTACTGCATCGCCATTCGACATCTGATTTTAAACCCCGGGGATGCGGTAGCTGCATTTGACCGTGCGAAGTCCTGGGCAAGAAAGATTGGAAACATCGAAGTAATTGAATGGCTGAACAAAGCTGAGCTCGGGATTGATGCAGGCTATTATCCCCAGGCGGGCTTTGTGAAGTACGGATTTTCTCACGCATTCAGGCATCTGAAGCTGGGGACTTCCTATAGCGATAGCATCCGGGAAACCTTGCAAGGAGGTGGTGACACCGACACCAACGCCTGCATCGTCGGCGGGATGACCGGTGTCGTTCACGGACTGAAAAGCATCCCGGATCATATGAAAAATGCAGTCCTGAACTGTATTCCGGAGAACGGAAGACCCCGTCCCGAATTCCTCCAAACCAGGATACAATTACCGAAGCTTGTTCTCGGAATACTTGATTAAGACATAGTTCCGAAATCTCAGCCCAACACAAAAAACGCCGCAATTAAGAAAACGCATGCACGCCTACACGCCCTCTGCCATGGTATAATTGACATCAGATTATTCATCAGAGGGCCCCATGAAAATTCGCAGAGTCGCAATCGTTCTCGCAAGTCTGATGTTCACCGTCATACTCGGTGTCGCCATTGCCGCAGTCTACCTTTTTTATCCCGGACCGGACGGCACCAGGGACTGCGCCGAAGAATCCCAAATCGATTTGCAGCAGTTCTTCGACCAGATCCCCGACTTCATCGAGAAATACTATGATCCGGCGTTTGAATACAATCCTCTGGATGTGCGGGGCCATTTCTCCATCGATGCGGGAGGGGTGGAGGATCTCTACGGCGCGGTGGATATGGCCTATATCTTTTGGATCACCGGCGAGCTTGAAAGCCGAACCACCGAAGAAGGAAGGGCGGCATGGGCCGGAATCATTCAGGGCTACCAGAATCCCCGGACCGGATTATTCGATCGGGGAAACTACTCGGGGGAAAGCGTCCTGCACGCCACGGCCTTCGCCACCGCGGGACTGAAACTCTTGGGCCATGAGCCTCTGTATCCCCATCTCTGGGCCGAGGACATCTTTTCCACGCCGGAACAGATTGAAGCCTGGCTCGATTCGTTTCGCTGGGAGCAGATCTGGTCAGGTTCGCATGACACCGGGGCGGCGGCGGCGGTTATCGATGCTCCGAAGGGAATCAACCTGCCGGCGAACTGGGGGGACATGGTACTCGCCGCCTTCACCGACCGTGCGGACAGTCGCACCGGTTTCTGGAAAAATGCCGGCCGGGATGGCATCCTGACCTTCCCCACCACCATCGATCTGGGAGGGGCAGCCCATTTTTGGTGGATTTACTATCATCTCGGAGAGGAAATTCCCCATGCCCCGCAGGCCATGGAAAGCATTTTGCGGACCCAGCGCCGGACGGGAATCTGGGGCGGCCGGGTCTTCAACGGCGCCTTTCCCCAGGGAATAGATTTCGATGCGATCAACGGCTACCGCTTTCTCCTTGGGTCCGTATCTCCGGATTTTCGGGAGGGGATCACCGAGCAGATCATCGCTTCGGTCGATCAATATGCCTGCGCCCTGGATTTCCATCTCAACCGCCCGGGCTCCCTGGAAGACTTGTACAACTCCAGCCATAAGCTGGTTGGGCTCTTGAACACCCTTGCCGAAGTAAATCTCTTGTATTCGGAGCTTACCGGCGAAGCAAAGCTCACGGGCGTCGGCGAACTGAGAAGCGCCCTCGATTTTGTTGCCTGGCAGTAGCCCGATGCGAAGGACCGCAATGCCGCTTCGAGCCGGCATCAATATCCGGTCTATTCTTTGCCCTTGGTGAACTTCCGTATCAGTAGCTTATTGTATTCAGCATGATGTTCCAGCAGGTCGTCGATGCGCTTTCCCTGCAGCCATTTGACGATCATCGGCGCAAGGATGAACATGCCGTCGTGATAGCCAAGCTCCATGCGGTCGTTCAGCGAGGCCCGGGAGAAATCCATCGATCCGGTACCTTTGATCTCCTCCAGGGGCATGGAAGGGTAGATCTCGATCAGCCGGGGCATCCGACGCCCGGTCGACGGGGGCAGCTGGGCCCGCTCCGAATGCGAAAGGTATACGATGATGACGATGTCGCAGCCCTCGTCGATCACCGGTCCCACGGGGGTGTTGTCGATATCCTGATTGTCGTAAAGGGGAATGTGGATACCGCCGTCCATATAGCGGTGTTCGCCGATCCGAACCGGTTCGTACATAAACGGAATGCAGCTCGATGCCAGCAGGGCCCGGTTCATGTCAGCGGGGTCCAGGTCATTCACCTTGAAATACTCAGCCCGCATGGCATCGATATTGTACGCGCACGCGTAGTATGCGATATCGCTGCGGGCCAGCCGCTGCTTGTCGATATTCGCGTCGATGACCTCTTCAAGCTTATCCTGTGAAAATAGACCCGGGCTGTGATCCAGGATAAAATCCGAGAGGGATTCCGCTTCATCCCATTCCCTTTTCAAATTCCTCATCGATGTGGAGAGATAGCTGCGCAGGTCGTTCAGGGAGGAGATCACCCGGCGGTCCGATTTCTCCTTCTCCCCGCCGTGGAGGAAATTTTCGAAGGTGGCATCCTCCCAGGTCCGGTCCCAGATATCCGGATCATCCATAAGGAACAAGGCTCCGTTGAGGGCACCGATGGAAGTTCCCGAGACGGCCGTCACCAGATGATGGATTTCAAGTTCCCTCATGGCCCGGAAAACTCCGATCTGATACGCCCCTCTCGCCCCGCCGCCGGAGAGTACGAGACCTGTCTCTTATACACATCTGACGCTGCCGACG